>DATNDM010000381.1:0-5242 GCA_035553235.1 Pyrinomonadaceae bacterium
TGCCGTTCTTCTTCCGCGGTGAATTTAGTATTTTCCGGAGGCGCCTCGCCGCGTTCCACCAGACCTCTGTACGATTCCATCAACTGCTTGTAACGTGCCTCGTCCGTGCCCGGGCTGGGCAGCGACAACTCCATCGCCACCGCGCTCTCAGTGCGAAACCCCGGATCGATTTGCAGCAGTCGATAGAAACTCTTGCCCAGCAAACCGGCGCCGACCAGCAGCATCAGTGTCAACGCCATCTGGCCCACGACGAGGAAATTGCGCGAACGTTGTCCGGCGGATCCGAGTGTGGCGCCGCCCGCTTCTCGCAAAGCTGCTTCGAGATCTTTCGTCGAGAAACGGAGCAAAGGCACGAAGCCGAGCACCACTGCGATCAGTACTGACAGCCCAAGCGTGAAACCGATCGCGCGCGCATTGACTCCGATCTCACTGGCGCGCGGCAGAGCTTGTTGATTCAGACCGAGCAGCAGGTTCACTCCCCAGTACGCGAAGAGCACGCCCAGTGCTCCGGCGACGAGTACGAGCAGCAGGTTCTCGGTAATGAACTGTCGCGCGAGTCGCCAGCGAGTGGCGCCGAGCGCGGCCCGCACCGAGAACTCGCGCTGTCGCGTCGTCACCTGGGCCAACAGCAAGTTCGCGACATTCGCGCAGGCGACGAGCAGCAAAAATCCAACGGCCGCAAAAATCATCAGCAAAGCACTGCGCACATTACCGACCATGTACTCCTGCTGCGGCACCACGACGAAATCCACGCCATCCATGTCCTGGCCGAATTCCTGTTTGAGTTGTTTACTCAACGCGCTCACGTCAGCGTACGCTTGTTCCGGCGTGACGTTTGGACGCATCCGCGCGACGACGCTCCAGTTGTGAGCCGAACGCGAAATATCTGATGGAAACAGTGCTCGCGGCACCCAGATCTCGGTGGCGCGCGGGAAAGTAAATTCGGGTGGCATCACGCCGATGACGTTGACGTTGTGGTCGAACACGTGCAAAGACGTGCCGGTCAAATCCGATTTTCCATTCAAGAGTCGTTGCCAGAAACCGTAACTGACCACTGCGACTGGGGCGCCGCCCGCTTTGCTTTCTTCCGCGGAAAACGTGCGACCGAGCAGCGGCGTGACGCCGAGTACGTTGAAGAAATCGGCGGACACGATGTAGGTGGAGGCGCGCACCGGCTCGCTGCCGCCCGTGACGGTCGTGAGCTGGCCGTTGTATTGAGCGACGCCAATGAAGGAATGACTGCGGGCGCGCACGTCGAGAAAGTTTGGCTCAGTAAAAGGCATTCGGCCGCCGCGCTGGTTGATCTCGCGCAGTTGCACGATCTGCTCTGCGTGCGGGTAGGGAAGCGAGCGCAGCAGTACGCCATCGACGACGCTGAAAATGGCGGTCGATGCGCCGATGCCGAGTGCGAGTGTCAAAACCGCGATAGCCGTAAAGCCGGGACGCTTTGAAAGACTGCGAATGCTGTAGCGAAGATCCTTGATGAGTGTCTCCATAGTCATTCACCTCCGGGCGGATAGTATTAGCCGCGAATCAACGCGGATGAACGCAGATCTACTTTAAAGGTGTAGCTGGGCGCGGGTTTGGATTAGTTGCAGGATGTGGGCGCGCGAGATCAGGCCGGCTAAGCCGCGGTCACCGACGACGGGCAACTGATTCAGATCCTGCTGCGCCATCACCTCGAGCGCCTCGGTGACAGGCGTGTTTGGATTCACGGTGCGCGTCGCATCCAGCGGCCGCATCACGTCAGCAACAGTCGTGTAGGGCCAACGATTCCGCGCCACCGAGATGATCTCATTGGGAGTGATAATTCCCTCAGGCTGTCCATTCAAAGTGACGACCCAAAAGCGTCGTCCGGTACGCGTCAAATTCTCTTCCGCAAACGTCTGAAGATTCGTGTATGAATCAACGACCGGAAAGTCGCGCGACATCACATCCGCAACACGCAATCCACGCAGCCCTTCAGTGATGACCATCTGCGCGTAACTCTCGCGTGACGCGCTAAGCAGAAACCAACCGATGAACGCCATCCAAAGACCGTTGATGCCGGTGCCGCGGAAGAACTGGAACACACCGTAAACGATCATCGCGAAAGCAATCACCTGGCCCACGCGAGCGGCGATCAACGTCGCGCGCGCGGCGTTGCCGGTGATCCACCAGATGAGGCCGCGCAGTACGCGCCCGCCATCGAGCGGAAATCCCGGAATCATGTTGAAGATCGCGAGTCCGATGTTGATCAGACCAAGCCACATCAACATCGCGGGCAGCGGTTGTTGTGGAAACTCGGGCGGCTGCCAACCGAGCGCGATCGTAATAAGCAGACACACAACGCCTAACACGAAACTCGTGATCGGACCGATGATGCCCATCCAAAACTCCGTCTTCGCGTCGGCCGCTTCTTTCTCGATTTGCGCGATGCCGCCGAGCGCGAAGAGTGTGATCGAGCGCACGGGCAAACCGCGCAGCTTAGCGACGAGTGCATGCGAGAGCTCATGGACCACGATCGACACAAAGAAGAGGATCGCAGTCACGACTGATAGGCCCCAGCGCAAACCGTCGCTCCAGCCGGGATTATTCGCGGCGAAGGTTCCGGCAAGCGAGAACGTGATCAGAAGAGCAATCAGCAACCAACTGTAGTGCAGGCCGATCTCGACGCCAAAAATACGGCCGAGTTTTATTGTCGCTTTCATCTCCCGTTCCCTCCTTGATTGACCAATCCATGTGCAGTCGTCAATGTGCCACAAAAAAGGCCGAAACGCACATAGCTTTTCGGCCGAAGCTCAGAATAGACTGTTTCTACTAGTGGGCATTTGGTATCACGAGCTCGCCGGTCGCTTGATGGATCGCATCGGTACCCGATTGGGTTACGCAGCGGCGATTCGCGAATCGCGCGAAAAACAAGTGGCACTCGTTTTGCGATTAGTTTTTACAACGTTAGAAATGTTGTTCTGAAAAAGTGCAAATGCAGGTTGATTGAGTTGCCTTTTCAGACAAGGAACAAACAAGGAGGGATAAGATGGCAGACCGGAAAGAAAATCAAGGTAACAAAGGAAAGAGTGGCGGAGGCGGCAAACAGTCCGGCGGCAGTCAGAGTGGCGGTGGACAGGGACAACAGGCTGGCGGCCGTCACGGTGGTGGTGGCGGACAATCCGGTGGACAACGTAGCGGCGGTGGAGGCGGTCGCAACCGTTAAGTTAGTTTCAGCTATCTAGCGAGGTGAGTGGACAGTCCGCTCACCTCTTTTGCTTTTAAGACACACAAAGAGGCACAGAAGCATTTGTGCTTTTGTGCCTCTTTGTGGCTAAAACGACTGTGGCTACTTGGCCTTCACCATCACGCTTCCACCGCCGAGCTGTACGAGGGCAGTGTTGGTCCCGACACGGTGCCAGATAACTCCGTTCTGGTCGAGGACTGTGATCGCGTAGGCGTCGTATGAACGCGGCGTCAGCAAGTCGCCGTCGCGTGCGTCCACAGTGAATGTGAAGTTGCCGAAGGATGCGACCACCGCACCGGTCGTCCGATCAACTTTCTGAACCACGCACTTGCCCTTGAACGACGTGCGATTCAAGATGCTCGTGCTCGGCTCAGTCGAGAAGTTCAGGAAACCACCTGCCCAACTCGTGCTCTTCACGATGTAGTTGAAGCCATCGGTGCCGCGGAAGATAAAGATTGAACTTCCCTTCGGCGACCCATTGGCTCCCTTAACACTGAAGCCGAAGTTGGCTTTGCCGTTGGCGCCGCCGGCATCAGGTATCCAACCACCACCGTTCGTCTGGGTCTCGTTAGTACCGACTGCGACGTTGAGGGTGCCGAGTCCGATCGGATCCGCCGTCCAGAACCCATTCGCCGCTTCGATCTTGACCTCCACGACGTAGGTATCAGCTCCGAGGCCCGGCAGGAACGCCACCGCATCGCCGTTCGAATCAACCGGAACATTCGACACGACAAAGTCGGGTGTGGTGGTCATGTTGCTCGACTTGAAGATCTCAAACCTGACCTTGGCGAGCGAGATGTCGCCTGCGGCTCCGTCTGGATCCTGAGTCAAGTGTGCCGCGAGACGTACGGTCGCAGTGGTAATAGTCGGGCCAGCGGTCACGACACCCATATCACCGGTGTACGTGGTTTCGGCCGTCTCCTTAGTCACTGTGATCGTAACCGTCGCATTCGTGACCGCATGATGCGGATCTTCCACCTTCAGATTGATCGGATAGACGCCCGCTGGTACGAGCGGATTTCCGGAGATAGTGAACGACCCGACGCCCGTGGGCGTGACAGTCAGTCCCGCCGGTATTGACGAGAGGATGGTCAACGTCAAATCAGCAGTTGCGTCGTCAACGTCCGAAACGGAAACGGTCACCGTCGTGATCGGATCGCTGTACTGCACGGTCTGCGACAACACGTTGATCGTGAAGGTTGGCGCATCGTTCACCGCGTTGACAGTCACGTTGACAGTCGCCGTCGACTGGCCGCCGTGTCCGTCGTCGATCGTGTAAGTGAACGAGTCGCTGCCGTTGAAGTTCAGGTTGGGTGAGTAGTGGACCGTCTTGTTCGGATTGATCGAGACGGCGCCGTTCGCACCCTGCGTGACTGAAACAACACTCAGCGTATCGCCATCCGGCTCGGTGTCATTCGCAAGCACGTTGACGTCGACTGGTGTGTCTTCGTCGGTGATTGCGGTGTCGTTGTTGGCGGTCGGAGCCGCGTCCTGAGTGATCGTGACGTTACGACCGGCAACGGTCATTGTGCCGACACGAGCTGCACCGGTTGTGTTCGGTGCGACCGTGAAGTTCACAGTGCCGTTGTTAGAGCCGGTTGCACCGGAATCGATCGTGATGAACGAGGCGTTGCTGACTGCGTGCCAATCGCACGGAGCAGTTGCTGACAAGTTCTTCGTGACAGTGACGCTGCCACTGTTGCCCGGCGAGAAGAACGCCTGGTTGGTCGGCGAGACTGTGGCGCACGAGGTCGGAATCGTGACCTTGAACGCGCCGCGACCGTGAGTGAACGCAAACAGCGAGGTGACGCCGTTCGTGTTGATTGCCGTCAGCGACTCGACGACTGTGTTCGAGAAGCCGGTGGTCTCACGGGCCCAGTTCGCACCGCCGTCGAGCGAGACGAACACGCCGAGGTCGGTGCCGACGTAGATGCGCTGGTTGTCATTCGGATCGATCACGACGCTGTGCGCCGGAATGTCAGGAATCGCGTTGACGTTGCCGGGTGTTTGCGTACCGTCAGCGAGTGT
>DATNDM010000382.1:0-3522 GCA_035553235.1 Pyrinomonadaceae bacterium
CGCGTGCTCGTGAGACCACGCGCGTCCATCCACTCGCGCATCGAAACACGATCGAGCGACGTCACCTCGGCATCGTCTGAACACGCCGACACGGGCAGCGTGAACGCGCGACGCCCCTTCGCATCGCGCCACGCGATCCACCTGTCAACTTCCGCGTTGAACTTTTGAAACTGCTGCTGGTCGTCCGTGCTTTCGCCCGCGTGCAGGTAGAGTCCCTCGTACCAGCGGCCTTTGTAGAATACGCGCTCTTCCGGATCGCGACAGAGAAACTGTTCGCCGATGATGGGCTCGCCGTTCTTGTCTTTACCCTCGACGATGCCCATTTCGTCGAGCAGCGACACGAGCGGCGCGTTCTCTTTCATCGGCGCGGGGATGTAGTGCGCGCCCCACGGAAAGGAGATCAGTCGATTCGAGCCGCAGCGAGACGTGCCACCGGGCGCGTTTTCGAGTTCGATCAGTGTGAAATCATTGAAGCCGGAACTGCGGAGTCGCCACGCGGCTGAGAGACCGGCGACACCGCCGCCGACGATGACGAGCGGAATGTTGGACCATGCGTCCGCGGGAACTGCGACGTGTAAACCGTCGCGCACGCGATGACCGAAGACGTCCGACGCCCCGACGATTTCGCCCTCCGGCAACCTCGTGTCTTCGTTCCTCTGACACGCCGCGAGTGCAAACGGCACACCGAGAAACGCTGCAAGAATTTCACGCCTGTTCATCGAAAACTTCTTTAGCCACGGATCTTCGCGGATGAACGCAGATCTGCGTTTATCTGCGTCAATCCGCGGCTAACTTCTTATTCGAATTTCCGCCATTCGCCTTCGTAGTAACGCACCAGCACCTGGTTGTCGAGGCGGTTGATCTCGACGGGCACGGGCTCGATGTCTTTCGAGAGTGTGAACATCGCCGCGAGCGCGGGTTCGTCGAGAAACTTCAAACCGGGTGGCGGATTGTGCGGCACGTCGAATGAAGACGAGCGCGCGAGCGCGTAACCCCACAAGCCAAAACTCGGCACCGCCGTGTAGTAAGGTTTGACGTAGAACCCGGCAGCTTCGAGCGTGCGGATAATGCACCAGTAAGAATTGCGCGCGAACATCGGCGACGTCGATTGTACGGAGACGCCCGCCGTCTCAGTCAAGCGCGACTTCAACAAACGATAAAAGCGAGTCGTGTAGAGCTTGCCAAGCGCGAACGTGTTTGGATCGGGGAAGTCGACGATCGCCGCGTCGTAAAGCGGATCATCGGTCTTTTCGAGCCAGATAAAAGCATCTTCATTGATCACGTGCACGCGCGGATCGTTGAATGAGTTCTGGTTCAACTTCGCGAGCAGCGGAAAACTGTTCGACAGCTTCGTCATCTCCGGATCGAGATCGACGAGGGTGACGCCCTCCACCGACGAATACTTCAAAATCTCACGCAACGCGAGCCCATCGCCGCCACCCAACACCAGTACGCGCTTCGGATTGTTCGACAACAGCATCGCCGGATGCACGAGCGCTTCGTGATAGCGATACTCGTCAGTCGAGCTGAACTGCAAGTTGCCGTTGAGAAACAACTGGAACCCCGCGCGCCCGCGTGTGATGACGATGCGCTGGTACGGCGTGTCTCTGGTGAACACGATTTCGTCGGCAAACATCTCGTCTTCAGCGAGCGAAGTGATCCTGTTTGCTTTGATCAGACCGATCACGAGTAGCGCCATTACAACCACCGCTTTCACGCGCAGTCCCGTAATCCGGCCTTTGATCAGCGGTCGCAACATCCATGTACCCCACAACGCGACGCCAGCGTTCAGCATGCCAAAGATCAGCGACGTACGAATCAGTCCAAGACGCGGCACGAACAGAATCGGAAACAGGATCGACGCGACGAGTGCGCCGATGTAGTCAAACGCGAGCACGCGCGAGACGAGCTCTTTGAATTCAATCTCGTCTTTCAAAATCCGAAGCAGCAACGGGATCTCGAGACCGACGAACACGCCGATTCCGAACACAATGACGTAAAGAACGACGTAGAAATAACTGACGCGCGAGAACGTGAGAAACAGCAGCGGTGCGGAGAAACCGCCGAGCACAGCGACAGCGAGCTCGATGTCGACAAAGCGGCGCGCGAGGCCCGTGTCGATGAAGCGTGAGAGCCAGGAACCGACTCCCATCGCGAAAAGATAGATACCGATGATGAGTGAAAATTGTGTGACGGAGTCGCCGAGGACGTAACTCGCGAGCGTGCCGGCGAGCAGCTCGTAGATCAACCCGCAGGTCGCGACGATGAGAACGTTGAGAAAGAGTAACGGCGGACGTTTCATCTGTTCAGAGTTCAAGCTTTAGCTTGTCTTTGAAGCTCGACATTTACGACAGCAACCTAAAGGTTGAACTCTAAACTTCAGTGGACTGCTGCGGCGATGATCAGTGCGCTGCCGAGGATCACGGACCCGATCACGATCGCGAGTGCGATGTTTTGATCGTCTTCGATCTCTTTGCGGACCGAGAACGGCGCCGCTTTGGTAATCACCAGAAACGCGAGCGCGAAAACGATGAGGCCAAGAACCACGAACACGATTGTCGTGACAAGAACCGGCAGCAGGTTTTCCAACGGGATGAACAGTCCGAAGATAGTTGAATCAAGCATCATTTTCCTCCGTGTAAGCCGTAGTGCCAGAAGTGGAACGAGCGATAGCCGTTTTGGCGAGCGTCGGGTGGCAACTGGCGGCGCGAGCCGCCGCTGATCTCCCAGCCGAGCATCGCCGCGACGGTATAGAGTCCCACCACGCCAACGGCGAAGACTGTATAGAGTGTTTTGAGCATAAACTCCTTTAGCCGCGAATTTCCGCAGATGAACGCAGATCTGCGTTTATCCGCGTTCATCCGCGGCTCAAAAACTAATCGTCATCGTCACTTGAATCACCACCACCGAACATACTCTCCGACCAGCGCCGCCGCTCGAACCCGATGTGATACACAATCATCACCACGGGTATGATCGACAACACGATCAGGGCGACCAGGAAATTCAACCCGCGAACCACGTTTTGCTCGACACGCACGGACACAGTCGCCGGCTCCTGCCATTTCTCCCACTGCCCTTCCAAGCGCAGCACGTATTTTCCGGCCGGCAGCGCAGACGTGTACGCGGAGTCGGTCTGCGCCCCCTCAGTCCACGACTCCCCATCCTCAACCCCCTGGTAATAAGAAATGTCGATCGGAAACGATTGGACCACACCCGTGTCGTCATTGATCAAGTCGCCTTCGAGATAGACCCATGTATTCTGCACCGGCGACTGGCCCACAATCCGCACGTTGCGTCTACCCTTGAGCTCGAATGGCTCACTAAAGAAAACCTGCGTTCCGTCTTCGTTAGGCAACGGCGCCATCGTTATGGTTTGCGAAAACACCTGGGTCGGCGAGAGGCTAAAGAACAGCGACGCAAATCCGACCGATCCCAGCAGAAAAATAAACACGAGCCAGTACTTGTAAATCCACCAGTATTTATAAGGTTGATTGGGCGCGACGTTCGACGGCCGCGGCA
>DATNDM010000383.1:0-4864 GCA_035553235.1 Pyrinomonadaceae bacterium
GACGCTTACGATTCGCGGCACCGCAGTGGCAGAAAGAAATACCGAGCGCGCTGCAACGCGCGAAATTGCGGCTGTCACATGCGCGCATCGAAAATGTCGACTGGTATTGGCCCGCCGACGAAAACGCGAACGACGATTCCGTTTTGGAAGCGGTGCGATTTTTGGCGCCTTTTGATCCGGTGGTGCACGACCGTAGTCGTTTCGAGTTGTTATGGGGCTGGACTTATCGTTTCGAGGCCTACACACCCAAAGCCAAACGCAAGCTCGGCTATTACGCGATGCCGCTGCTCTGGCAGCATCGCGTGATCGGTTGGGCTAATTTTTCGGTGAAGAACGGCGAGCTCGATTCTGAGATCGGCTACCTCGAATCGCGACCGAGCGACCCTCGGTTCAAACGTGAACTGGATGCGGAGCTCGGCCGCATGAGAACTTTTCTCGCTCTCTGAGACTTTGCGAACCAGCGGCTCTACACCGATAATCAGGTCCAATATGGAAACACGACGAATTCTCTACGACGAGATCGAACCGTACGACAACGGGTACATCCGTGTGTCGCCTGTCCACGAACTTTATTACGAGCAAAGCGGCGCGCCGAACGGCAAGCCGGTCGTGTTTCTGCATGGCGGTCCCGGAGCGGGCCTCGTGCCTGATTACCGCCGCTTCTTCGATCCGCAGGCGTATCGAGTGATTCTTTTCGCACAACGCGGCGCGGGACGCAGCAAGCCGCACGCTTCACTCGAAGACAACACGACCTGGCACCTGGTCCAGGATATCGAAGTCATTCGCGAACAGTTCGGCATCGATCAGTGGCTGGTGTTTGGCGGTTCGTGGGGCAGCACGCTCGCGCTCGCCTACGCCGAAACGCATCCCGAACGCGTACGTGCGCTCGTGTTACGAGGCATCTTCTTGTGCCGTCCGAAGGAGATTACGTGGTTCTACGAAGACAGTCAGGGCGCAAGCGCGATCTTCCCTGAAGTGTGGGAACAATATGTGAGCCTGATTCCCGAAGCGGAGCGCGGCGACATGATTCGCGCCTACTACAAACGACTGACGAGTGACGACGCGAAGGTGCGTCTCGAGGCCGCGCAGGCGTGGTCCAACTGGGAAGCGAGTGCGTTGAAACTACTTCCCGATCAAACCCTGATTGACGAGTTCACAGAACCGGAGATGGCGATCGCGCTCGCGCGTATCGAATGTCACTACTTCGTCAACAACTGCTTTTTCGAAACGGATAACTACCTGCTCGAGAACATCGACCGGATCCGGCACATTCCCGCAGTGATCGTGCATGGCCGTTACGACATCGTCTGTCCGGCGATGAACGCGTGGGACCTGCATCGCGCCTGGCCCGAAGCGACGCTAAAGATCATTCCGGACGCCGGCCACGCCGCCACCGAACCCGGCATCACTGACGCGTTGATCCGCGCCACTGACAGTTTCCGATAAAGGCATAAAGCCGTCCACAGATTGCACAGATTAATTCTGCGTAATCTGTGGATGGCTTTGTGGCTGAAGTTATGAAGAACGAATGCGGGCGATGACGTTCAGTGCTTGTTGGCCATTCTTGATGATGCTTGTCAGTGGACCACGAAAGCTCGCGAGGTCGGGTTTGTCTTCGTCGAGCAGTTCGAGACACTTCTTCGCGTCCGCGAGCACGGCTTCGAGTTGTTGATTGATCTCGTCGAGACTGGAGGTTGCCGCCTTCCCCTTGCTCGCTGCATACGATGCCTGGGCCAGCTCGGCCTGGGTGCGCGCGAGGATCTCTTTCGCGGCATGATGTTCGATCGCGAGACCCGCGATGCGTGTCGCGACTTCCGTCAGACCAGCCTCATCCCCAGTCGGCGTGCGCGGCTCGCGATAGTACATCGCAAACGAACCCAGCACTTTCCCGCGTCCTGAAAGAATCGGCGTTGACCAGCACGCGCGCAGACCATTATTCATCGCGAGATCTTTATAGTCTTCCCACAACGGATCCGAAGCGATGTCAGTAACGACGACCGGCTCGCCGCGATAAATCGCCGTGCCGCACGAGCCATGCTTTGGACCAATCTGGCTGCCGTCGATTGCCTCCACGTACGCCGGCGGCAAACTCGGCGCTGCACCATGACGAACATGATCGCCGTCTTCGGTCAGCAGCAACACCGAACACAGCATGCCCGGCGCTTGCGCTTCGATTAGGAGCACGAGACGCTCGAGGATCTCGCTGAGCGGCGCATTCGCGGCGAGTTTTTGCAGAATCCGGCTCTGCCCGATGCGAAACTCTTCCTCTTTCTTTTCAGCCGCCGCGATCCGGTAAGCACCACTATCGAGACGCGGCAGACGGGCCGTCTTTGCGGTGGCGGCATCCGATGGCTCGCTTTCCAACGTGCGGTTTAATATCTGAGTTTTTTCCAGATCTTCGAGATCTTCTTCCATAACTTGCTCCGCGGGATAACTTGAACGAGGACGGCCTATTTTACGCCCTGAGAGGTGCCTTTATCCACAGATTACACAGATGTTATAAACAGTCTGCACAATCTGTGGATAAGACTGAATCGTAAGGAGAGCGGTGTGAACGCGTTTGGCAATTACATCAACGGCGAGTTTGTCGAGAGTAAATCAGGCAAGACTTTTCCTAACATCAATCCAGCGAACATTGACGAGGTCGTCGGCACATTTCAGGCTTCAAACGAAGCTGACGTGGCTGACGCCTGTGACGCGGCAGTCGCGGCGCAGAGTGAGTGGGCCACGATGCCGGCCACCAAACGTGGCGAGTATCTTTTCAAAGCCGCGGATCTGCTGGCGAATAAACTGCCGCAACTCGGCGAGGACATGACGCGCGAAGAAGGCAAGACACTGCCCGAAGCGATCGGTGAAGTCACGCGCGCGATCAATATCTTTCGTTACTTCGGCGGCGAAGGCGCGCGCCAATTCAGTTACAACGTGCCCTCAGAACGTCCGCAGGTGCTCTGCTACACGATTCGTAAACCACTCGGCACCGTCGCGCTGATCACGCCGTGGAATTTTCCTTCCGCGATTCCCGCCTGGAAACTCGCGCCCGCGCTGATCGCTGGAAATACAGTCGTGCTGAAACCCGCATCGCTGGCGCCGCTCAGTTCTTATCGACTCGTCGAAGCACTGCACGAAGCGAAGGTTCCGAAAGGCGTCGTCAACTACGTCACGGGCAGCGGCGGCGCCGTTGGAGATCCGTTGACGACTCATCCCGCGATCAATGCCGTTTCGTTTACTGGCTCGACTTCAGTCGGCGACGCGTTGTATCGAAAGGTTTCGGAGCGCAAGCTGCGCGTGCAACTCGAGATGGGTGGTAAGAACCCGACCATCGTCCTGCGCGATTCTGATCTGAATTACGCGGCTGACATTCTCATCAACGGCGCGTTCTTCTCCACTGGTCAGAAGTGTACGGCATGTAGCCGGGCGATCATCGAGCGTCCGATTTATGACGCGCTGGTCCAGCTATTGATCGAGAAAACTCGAAATTTGAAGGTCGGTAATGGATTGAGTTCGGGTGTTCAGATTGGGCCGGCAGTCGATGCGAATCAACTCGAAACTGACCTCGAATACATCAAGGTTGCGAAAGACGAAGGTGCGGAGCTGTTGTGCGGCGGCAATCGACTCTCGGGCGGTGAGTACGACAAGGGCTATTTCATCGAGCCGACGATCTTTGCAGGCGTGAAGCCGCAGATGCGAATCGCGCAGGAAGAGGTGTTTGGTCCCGTGCTCGGTTTGATGATTGCGGAAAATTTTGAGCACGCGATGGAGCTTGCGAATGGGGTACGGTTCGGACTCTCGGCGTCGATCGTTTCGCGGGATCTCACGCGCGTGCATCAGTTCATCGATCGTATCGAAGCGGGGTTGATTACGGTGAACCTGCCGACCGCGGGTGTTGAGTATCAATTGCCGTTCGGCGGGACGAAAGAGTCTAGTTACGGCATGCGCGAACAGGGACCACAGGCAATCGAATTTTATTCCGAGACGCGCACCGTGTACCTGCGCTACGCACAATAGTCACGATTATTAGCCACGAAAAAGCACAAAAGCACAAAAGCACAAGAGCACAAAGGCACGAAAATCATTTTGTGCTTTTGTGCTTTTTCGTGGCTAAAAAATGCGGATTTCGGGTTCGTAGTTGCTGGTGTCTATTGAGCGGGAGTCGAAGTATTCGCTCGTCTTCGGCTCTAAGCGGCGGCCGTTGAATTCGAAAACGAGGGACGTCACGCCTTTGCTCATGAATTTCGACGGCGTCGGATCCTCCGCCCCTGGTCGGTCGCAACGGCCAAACAGTCCCAACATGATCTCGGTACCACCCGCGGTGAACGATTGCAATCCGCACTCTTCCGCGTAGCTGCCGGTTTCGTACTGCCAAATCGGTTTGAGTTTTCCCTTACTCTCAGTGTAGATGTAGAACATGTTCGTGCCGCCGTCGCACGAGACGCCGCACGTCACGTGGTAAATCCGCACGATCGCTTCAGCTTTGCCGTCACCGGTCATGTCCGTGTAGTAAACATCCCTCAGTTCGAACCAACTCGGATTGTTTGGTAGTTCAAGCAGACCTTGCCTGAGGTGAAGATCGATCTTCTTCCCTGCTGCCAACGCGTATGGCCCGTACGAGTAATTGTTGAAATCGAATGGCTCGAACTGGTGCGGTTTTACGCGAAACTTCTCCAACCCGTCAGCCACCGAGACGTCAGCCCGGGTAGAATTGGGGGTCGTGGTTAAAACAGGAACTTCAATTTGGGTGGTTGTAGATTGCCGGCTCGGACGCACCAGTGCAACGAAAACGATAAAGACGAACGAAAACAGGGCCGCGATCAGCAGAGCTTTGCGCTCGCTGTGATCAAACGGTCCCCATTCGGAAAACGGATAC
>DATNDM010000384.1:0-4809 GCA_035553235.1 Pyrinomonadaceae bacterium
GCGTCGTTGATGGCGTTCATCGCCGTGATGATCGACGTACGCATCTGCGGGTTCATCGTGCCGTGCAGTAACAGTGCATCGAGTGCGTTAACGACGTCGACTGGATTCCCCGCGAGCGCTTCAAGGTTCGCGATATCGATCGAAGTGCCGCGCGGACGATCGGGACTGCCCGCCGTCGGCGACGTGTTGGAACTGACGCCCGAATAGATGAGCGTATTGATATTGTTCGCGCGACGCAGCGTGGTCGTCGTCGAGAGAATCCCAAACGCTGGGCCAAGAATCTTCGTGCCGGGAACTTCGTATCCGGGTTGGTAATAACTGAACACTGTGGGCGGCTGGAAGATCGGCTGGTCGATGCTGCCCGTGAAATCGGTAGTCGATCTGCTACCCAAAACGCCGTCGCTCGTCGTGGTCTTGTCAAATGACTTCACGTTGAAAGCGCGCAGAAAGCCGTTGATGTACTGCGCCGGCTCACGCAGCTTGCCGTAGTTTGGATCCGTCTTCACGTCACCGCGCGCTTCCGGATCGAGCAGTATCGCCTGGACCACAAACTTCAGGTTGCCGCGCGTGTTCGTACAACCCTGCGGATAGAGCCCGTTGCAATCGTTGTTGAAAACACGCGCCACACGCTCGACGTAAGCCGGACTCGGGTTGCTCGTGACGAGATGCTGAATGAGCTGCTTGCTCAGGAATGGACCAACGTTCGGGTGGCCCGCCAGGTGCGTCATCACTGCCGTCATGTCTGACTGGGCACAAGCGATATTTGCGGTCCCATTCGGACTCGAGCAGGCCGCAATCGTAAAGCCATTCAGCAGCGTCTTCGCACCCGCATCGTGGTTCTGGCCACCACGCGGCACCATCGGATCGCGGAAGTTGGTAATGCCCGCGGCGAATGCCGTGTTGAGGTTCCAGCCCGTGAACACACGCGTAAACTCGTTCACGTCCGCCTGCGTATAAGTCGGGATCGTGTTGCCTTGCGCGTCGCGCTGTTGCGTGCCGTCCGGGTTGAGTGCGTCAGTGCCAATCGAAAACAGCTGCAAGACTTCGCGCCCGAAATTCTCGTTCGGACTCGTGCGCGTGCTGAGACGCATATCGAGAAACTCGCCCATTGCCGGGGTGAGCGTGATCTCGTTCAGCAGTGTTCGATAGTTGCCGAAAGCGTTTCGATCGAGAGCCTGAAGATACGGCGTCATCCAACTCGGACGGTTCACCTCGCTGTTTGCGGACACGACAAGGATCTGGTGCAACGCAAAAGCGACGCGCTGGCGCAACTGATCGTTTCCGTAGAGCGCGTTGCTGAAGAAGTTCCGGTGCAACGGATACATCGTGAAGTTGTCACGCAGACAAACGTTCTGGTTGTAGTTCGGATCGGCAGGATTGGTCGTGGGACACTGCTGACTCGAGTCGTCAAGCGGAAACGCGAGATCAGGATAGTTTGAGCCTTTCGCGACATTCGTCGGCGCAAGATTGAACTGTTCGTCGAGATAAGCTTTGAAACCCATCGCTTTGACGCGGGCGATTTCTGCGGGTGTCGGCCCCCAGCTCGCTTGTTCGAGAAAACGCACGGTGTCAGCGTCGGAAGCGGGACCGGTATACGGATCCGGAACGAGCGGCGGATCGGCGGGCGGCGGTGTCGCGGGAGCAGGAGTCGCGACTGCGCCCGCATCGTCAGCTGGTCCACCACCTGAATGTCCAATCGCAACACGCACGCGATTGCTCGACATGCCGTGCAGGTTGATACGCAGTAGAACGTCGCCGACATCGCCGAGATCGTCAGCGAGCCTGACGACGATCATCGTGATGCCGGGAAAGTTTGGAACCTGACCCGTATATTCGACGCGCAGTGGATAAAGCTTGCCGCTCGCGTCCTGAACATCCGAGGTAAACGCGTTCGCGCCTTCGCCCGGCAGCAGCTCGAGGTCCATCGCGAAGATGCAGATGCGCGTGCGCGTGTCGCTGCTGAATGCGGGACTGGTCGTGGGTTGGAATGGTTCAGATCTGAACGTCACGGATTCGAGCGCGATGGCGCGTGTGCTTGTGTCCTGACTCAGCAGGACCGGCTTCTTGTTTGTGGCTGCGACCACCGCGCCGCTTAAACAGATCAAGAGAACAAAGAAGATTTTGGGGGCACAGGACGCGGTTCGCATAACGATGGGCTCCGTCACGAATTCGGAATGCTCTTGTTCAGGTGAGATATTCGGTCGAGGGCTCTCAATATATACCACTGTTTGGCCACAAAAGGCACAAAATACTTCTTATCGAACCTTTTGTGCTTTTGTGCGTTTTGTGGCTTACAATACAGAACCTTTCAGGCCAACAAAAAGAAGGTGAACTACGTATGAAGTATGCGAAGCTGGTCTTCAAAAACATTCTGCGGAACAAGCGGCGAACCCTGCTCACGATCTCGAGCCTCGTCGTCTCGCTCTTCCTGATCATCAGCCTGGCCACCATCCTGACCGAGTTTGACCGCGGCTCCGAGGAAGCGAGCCCGCTGCGACTCGTGTCGCGACACGCCGTGTCGCTCGGCTTCTTCATTCCGATGGCCCATCTTCAGAAGATCAAGACCGTGCCGGGCGTGAAGGAAGCAATGCCGTTCAGTTGGTTCGGCGGTATCTACAAAGACGAGAAAAACTTTTTCGCAAACTTCGCCGTCGACGCGCGCAAGCTGCGCGACGTAGTCCCGGAAGTCAAGATGTCAGACGCTGACTGGCAGTCGTTCATCAACGACCGCCAGGGCGCGATCGTCGGAGCGAAGCTCGCCAAACTCTACGGTTTCACGCCCGGACAGCGCGTCACATTGAAGAGCCCGATTTACAACGCGAGCGTTGAGTTCATCATTCGCGGCGTTTACACCGGCGCCGACGAGAAAACAATGTACTTTCATCACGACTACCTCAACGAGCTCGTGCCCGCCTGGGCCAAGGACCAGGTCAGCACGTTCAGCATTCTGGCCAACACGCCGGAAGACGTGCCGCGCGTGAGCCAGCAAATCGACTCGCTGTTCGCCAATAGCGATGCGCCGACGAAAACCGAGAGCGAGCGCGAGTTTGCGTTGAGCTTCCAGACGATGATGGGCGGCGTCAAACAGTTTCTCTACGGCATCATGGCCGCGATCACGTTTTCACTCCTGCTGGTGATGGGCAACACGATGGCGATGACGGTGCGCGAACGGACGAAAGAAGTCGGCACGTTGAAAGCGATCGGTTTTCAGCGCGGCACGATCACGGCGCTGTTTCTCGGCGAGGCGCTGACGGTGGCGTGTATCGGCGCCGCGATCGGAATCGGCGCGTCCGCGTTGCTGTTCCGCTCGATCGATCTGAGTTTGTACATTCCAAACTTCATCTCGTTCGTGCCGACGAAAGAAACGCTGATCGCCGCGTTCGTGTTGTCGATTCTCGTCGGCCTGGTCAGTGTGATCTACTCGGCGTATCGAGTTTCCGGACTGACGATCGCCGAAGCGTTGCGGAGCACCGAATAAGATGGCACTACCGCTCAAATACAACCTCCGAAACATCATCGTCAGAAAAGGCAGCACACTCGCCACCGCGTTCACGATCGGATTGACAGTAGCGGTCTTTCTGATGGTGATGGCGCTCGCGCGCGGTATCGACCTGACGCTCTCGAGCAGCGGCGAGCCGCTGAACCTGATCGTGTTGCGCGAAGGCAGCACAGCCGAGTTGAACAGTGCACTCACACGCGAGAACTTCAACGATCTAATGTATCTCGACGGCGTTGAGCGCGAAGCCGACAAGCCACTCGCGGCGGGCGAAGTCGTCACGTTGATCTACAAAGCGCGCAAGGGAATGAGTCAGGGCTCGAACGTGACGGTGCGTGGTGTTGGTCCAATGTCGTTCAAGTTGCGCTCGGGGTTTCAAACAGTCGCGGGCCGCCTCTTCCAACCGGGAATGACGGAAGCTGTCGTGTCGAAGCGCATCGCGGAACGATTTCAGGGACTCGACGTCGGCGATCGTTTTCGCATCCAGACGACGGATTACACGGTGGTTGGTTTGTTTGACTCGGCGGGCAAGGCTTTTGAATCGGAGATCTGGGTCGACATCAACTCGCTCGCCAGCACGACGAAGCGCGAGAGCTACTCATCCGTGTTGATGCGCGCAAAGGACCAGAATGCTTTGGCGGCACTCAGCAAGCGAATCACTGAAGATCCGAAGCTGCATTTGAAAGCCGTCTCGGAGCGCACTTTCTACGAGGACCAGCAAGGCACGGCTTCAGGCGCGCTGAAAGGCCTGGCGGTGTTCATCTCGTTCATCATGGCCGTCGGCGCCGGCTTCGCCGGTATGAACACGATGTACGCGGCGGTGGCGCGGCGGACGAAAGAGATCGGGACGCTGCGTGTGCTCGGCTTCAGCCGGATCAGCATCTTGATCGCGTTCCTGTTGGAGTCGGTGACGATCGCATTGATCGGTGCGGCGATTGGAATCCTGTTGGCGCTGCCGTTGAATTTCGTTTCCACCGGAACGTCGAATTTTGTGACGTTCAGCGAGATAGCGTTCAACTTCCGAGTGACGTTTGATTTGATGATCTTAGCGTTGGTATTTGGCGGCGTAATCGGGTTAGTCGGATCGTTGTTGCCGTCGATACGCGCGTCACGCTTCAAGATCGTCGATGCGCTCAGGGCATAGTTCATCCACAGATTCCACAGATGGTAACGAACACGAAACCAACAGACGGTCAGGACGATCTTAACAAGCGATTGCGCAGTTTGAAGATCGATCGTGGGCCAGCGCCGTCGCCGGCGGCAAATAATCGAACGCCGAAGCTCCTGCTACTTGGGATCGCGGTGTTGATTGC
>DATNDM010000385.1:0-4276 GCA_035553235.1 Pyrinomonadaceae bacterium
GTTCCTTGCGCCTGCGTGGTTGCCTGACGGCACGTATCGCTGTCGTCTCTTGATGACGGACAAGGATGGCAATGCATACCAGGAAACGAAGAGTTTTGTGATCGATAGTCATGCTCCACGATTGAAGGTTGCACTCGAGAAGACGACCATCAGAGCAGGTGGGGATTTAGTGGTGAAGGTCGCAGCCGACAGCGATACGGTGCGTCTCTTCGCGCGCATGTATGGCTCGCAGCCAGCGCAACTAAGCTGGTCACCACAGGACCAAACAAACGTCGGCAAGGTGCACATCGCCGCCAGTCTCGCCACCGGCCGCTACACGATCACGATCTCCGCCGAAGACGCTGCGCACAACCAATCAACAACCGAGGTACCGATCGATGTTGTGGAACGCAGATAAGCGCCGATCCACGCGGATCTGCGTCTTAGTGATCGTTGCCGCGCTCGTTGTAGTGATCGTCTGCTACTTACAACAACCGGTTACGGCCGAGAAGGAAGTCGATACCGCGGCGCTGATTGAGGCGGCGCTCTATACGCGTCACGAATTCTTTGGGGCGCAGGCGATCGTTCCTTATCCGACTGCTGAGGCGCGGAATCGTCTTGCCGCTGTTCTCGAAAAACATCCCGACACACCTGAGGTCCTGCTGAAGCTCGCGCAACTCGACGAGAAACTCGGTCGTGAAGAAGAAGCACTGCGCGAGATGCAGTCTTACGTCGCACATGAGACTGACAAGCAGCAGGCACTCACCACGCTCGCCGGCTTCTTCCACCGGCGCGCGCAATTCGCAGCGGAAGCGGAATCGCTCGAGCGTCTGATACGCGTAGTGCCGTCGGAACAACGCGTCGCGATCTTCCGCAACCTGATCGAGCTCGCTGAGAAGCATCGCCTCGACAAATACCTTGCTCCGGGTTTTTACGAACAGATAATCAACGAAAATCCCGCCGCGTTCGAAATTGTTAAGCAATACCAGGACAAACTGGTCGAACAGAAAGACTTCGCAGCAGCACTAAATCTGCTCCGCGAAAACAAAGATCGCTTTCCCGAGCAGCGTGCGGAGATGCTCGAAACCGAAGTCTCTTTGCTGGAGAAGATGAACCGCGCCAAAGAGGCCGAATCGGTTTATGTCAAAGCCTTCGATCCGTTCTGGGACGCGGAAGTCTCGGAAAAATTTTACGAGTTCCTCAAAGACCACGATCGCTTTCGCGCCTACGGCCATGAATTGCGCGAGGCTTTTCGTCGCAATCCCACCGACTTCGCGGTCGCAGTCCGTTTACTTCATTACTCCAGGTACACGGGACACAATGCGCCGGACGTCTTCGTGCAATTGGAAAAGGCGCGAGCGGCGCGACAGATTGTTTGGAAACAGGATGAACTGATCACGATCACGCGGCTCCTCCTGTCTGACGGTTACGGCGAGGCGGCGTCGCGCTTTCTCTACACGCTTTACTTGCAAGGCGAGCTGAAGCCCGGCAGCCCGCTGCGCGCGCGCGTGTTGTACCAGCTTTTCGAGTTGTTGTCGGATGCGGGCGCGCAGCGGTTGGCGCTCACGCGCGGCGACCTGAAATTTTACGAAGACATTGCCACAGCCGATCCTCATCCCGGCATGCTCAACGGCGTTCTGTCGTTCATACTTTCAGACACTCACCCGAGCGAAGAATTGGCTCTTCAGGAAGAGCGGGCGGTCAAGCGGTTCAATCGCGCCGCGGCCTACCGGATCTTCATCGCTTACAAACAGGAAAATCCGACGGCGCCCGAGTTGGCCCAGATGTATCTCGACATTGTTCGACTCTACTCCGCGACGAAAGAGGTGAAGATTGCGGCGGAGACATTGGCTGAGTTTGAGAAGCGTTATGCGGATGCGCCTGAGTACGCCGACGTCGCGTTGAAGCTCGCGGACTGTTACATCACGGTCCAGAATTTCGATCAGGAACGCGCGGTCTACCAGCGCATTCTCGACTACCTGGGCCGGCATCGAGTTGCGGGTGTGCCCCTCGTGACGGATGCGACGCAGGCCGGTAAGTCAACTGATTCACAAACACAGGCCCTGGACTTACGGTCCGAACCGACGAGTGTCACGCCCGTCCCGGTAACTTATCCACCAATCTCGAACCTTGGGATTAGTTATCCGGGTACGTCAACAGAAACAGATTCGTATGCTGGTTACCCATCGAGCACGACGTATCCCGATTATCTCGAAGCGGCTGACGAGCCCGATGAGGAACAATCGAGCGCGGTTGATTACCAGACCGTGCTGTCTCGTTACGTTGCTTCGCTCGCGAAGGACAATCGCACCGCCGACATCCTCGCGCTTTACTCCAGCGAGATTAAGAAATATCCGGACCAGCAGGGCTTGTACGAGCAAATGCTGCAATGGTTGGGCCAGACGAATCTCGTCGACGAGCAGTTGCGTGTTTACCAGCAAGCGCTCCGCGAGTTTCCCTCGACGACGTGGCACGATCGCCTGGCGCGCTGGTTCATACGAGAGCGGCGAACGACGGAATTCGAGGCTTTTTCACGTGAACTGATCGCGAAGGTCAATGATGAAGAAGCGGAGCGGTATCTTCAGGAGTTCATCAGCGGCAACGTGAACGCCGATCCGGCGAGCTTCGATGCGAAGCTTTACGTCGCCTTGTATTCACTCGCGCACCAGCGCTTTCCGCACAATCTGCACTTTGTCACCGGCTTGTTGCAGTTCTACACCGCGCACAAACAATGGGAAGAGTGGCGCACGCTAGTCGCCGAATACTATTTCGAGTCGCGCGAAGTACGTAACGAGTTTCTAGCTCATCTCGCCAGTCATAATGAGTTGCGCCAGTACCTCACGCGCGCACGCGACACGCTGAATACAAGTGACACTCAGTCGCTGCTGCCCTACAAACTCTTCCGAGCAGACGCCGCCGCCTGGCTTTCAAACTACGAAGAAGCGATCGACGCCTATCGTGAACTGAACCGGCTTTATCCAAACTCACCAGAGTTTGCTGAGCGTCTCGTCAGCTTCACGCGTTCGTTGGGCCAACAGAATCCGCGCTTTCTCGAAGAGTCTGCCACCATCTCACACGCGCTGGCGGACGCGGCCCCGTCGATCCCGGAATATCGAACGCGCGCCGGCGAGTTACAAGCGGAACTCGGCGACTACACCAAAGCACGTGCCGAGTGGGAACAACTCATCCCGATTGCACGCGGCGATACCGGCGCGTATCTCGATACTGCAACGGTCTATTGGGACTACTTTCAATACGACGATGCTCTCCGCACGATCCAAACGCTGCGAAAGCAGTCGAACGATCCAAACCTCTACGCGTTTCAGACAGGCGTGATCCTCGAAGACAAGCATCAACTGCCTGAAGCGATTCCTGAATACGTCAGGGCGCTCGCGAATTCAGACGACTACCAGGACGCAGCGCGTTCAAGAAAGCGCCTGATAACTCTTTCGAAGAAGGCCGGCGTTCATGAACAGATCGTGGCTGCGTTCAACCGCGAGCGTCGTCGTAATCACGATTGGGGTTTTGTTTGGGAGTTTGCAAATTTTCTGAATGATGCCGGCCGTTGGCCCGAAGCTGCACACGTGTTGCGCGACGAAGTGGGCCGGAGCGATTCCGCACAATTTCTCACCCGCGCACGCGATTGGTTCGAAAATAAAGAAGAAACGGACGCACAGGTGATCGCACTGAACCGTCTGATTGCGACCGCCAACAATCAGCGCAACGCGATCTCATATCGGCTGCAACTGGCCGAGCTTTACAGTAACAAAGGACAACGCGCGCAGGCTGCAAACGTGCTGCATGAACTCGTCGCGAAGTATCCGAACAACTATGGCGTGCTTTCCGAGAGTGCTGACTTCTATTGGCGCCTCGGTCTCAGGTCGAATGCAACCGCGATCTTGCAGTCGGGTATGCAACGCGGTCTCGGCCGCTTCCATTACATCTTCGGACGCAAGCTCGCCGCGCGCGCAGTTGAGATGCAGCAGTTTGCTTCGGCGCAGCAGGTGTTGGAGAAGCTCAATCGCGAAGACCGAATGAACACCGAAGTCTTTCGCGAGCTCGCGAAAGTCTACGTGCGCACCGGAAACCAGGAAGGGCTGCGTGCCACGTTTCGCGCGACGATTCAGGCGATGAAGAAAGAGGACACGGACCCGCGGGAAACGCGCGAACAGATCGCACAACTTCGCGCAGAGATGATCGGCGCGTTCACGCACCTGAAAGACTATGCCTCAGCCGTGGAGCAACACATCGAAATCATCAATCGCGATCCGGACAACGAAGAGCAGGTTGACGCGGC
>DATNDM010000386.1:0-7111 GCA_035553235.1 Pyrinomonadaceae bacterium
AGCTCGGATTACGACGAACCAACTTGGCGGGAGTTTACTGAGCGGAACAGGATGGTCTGGCCTCAGTATCGCGACCACAATCGACGCATTCAGGAGGCGTTCAATATTCACGCCTATCCCACTTACGTCATCATCGATCACGAAGGAATTCTTCGCTTCCAGGGCACCGGATACGGGACCAATCTCGACTCTGCGATCAGGAGGCAGATGAGGGCCGCGGCGCAGAGTGCGGAAGTAAGGTGATTCATCGCGGATTTATGCGGATCGGCGCGGATGAACGCGGATCGGAGCGGATTTATTCAAAGTTGAGCTGTGCGATCTTGCCTTGGGTGCCTGCGCCCCAGCCAAGCTGTTTGCCCGGTGCGAAACTAAAAGTATCGAAACCTGGACCTTCAATCGGCTTCCACGTTTTGCCGTCGTCGAGCGAATAGTCAGCGCCGGCTGGACCAACTGCGATCAGCGTGGGCTTCTTCATGCCGGGGACGTAGGCGACGAGCGAGCGAAAGCCTGACAAACCTTTCACGAGTGTCCACGTGGCGCCACCGTCGTTCGTCATCGCCAGGTTGTCGACAGCTTCCTGTTCTTTCCTGTAATCACCACCAACAATCACGCCATGCTTCGCATCGCGAAAAGCAATCGAGAAGATTCCGGCTGATGGTCCGGAGGCGAGTGGTGTGTCTGCCACTTGCCAGCTATGACCGCCGTCAGTCGTGCGCAGCACGCGCGACTTCGCCGCCGCACCGGTTCCGATCCACGCGTGCGATTTGCCAAACACGGCGATGTTTGTCCCACTGGCCGCGAAGGCGCCTTCGTTTCCCTGTGCTGGTGGAAGATTTGCCGGCGGCACGCGCGACCACGTGACGCCGTCGCTGGTCGTCAATATGTAAAACTGCTTATCAACCGAATCGCCGAACGCGATGCCGTGGTTTGCGTCCCAGAAAGACATCGCATCGAGGAACGCTTTCGGGTCGTCGTTCTTGAATTGCAGGTTCCAGGTCTTGCCGGCGTCGGTGGTTTTGTAGATTCGTGAGGCTGGCCCATTGCCGATGCTCATGACGTAAGCTGTTTGCGCGTCCACTGCATCTATGTCGCGGAAGTCGAGCGCTTCCGGCGTGACGCTGAGCTTCTGCCACGTGACGCCACCATCGCCGGTACGCAGCACAGTCGCGCCGGCCCCGCTGGCCCACGCGACCTTCTCACTCACCGCGCTCACACCACGCAGCCGTTGCGTGACGCCACTCGTTTGCATCGTCCAGTGCGGCAACGCAAGAATCGCCAGTAGAAAGAAGAAGGAAAAAGTTTTCAAACCTGATCTCTCCAAGTTTTCAGCAAATTTTAACTTCAGGTGTTGCGCTGTTCACTCTGTACGTGTATAGACTGCGGTCTAATGGACAATCTAAACCTAAACAGTTTGTTCTTGCTAATCAAAGAGCGGCACGATGAACTGCTCGCCAAATGGCGCCAACAGGTGCGGCAGCTTCCCGGCGCTGCGAACCTCGATACGCCAACCATCACCAATCAGGTACCAGAACTTCTCGACAGCCTGGCCGCTGCACTGAAATCAGCAACGGGGGAGCAGGAGACAAACGCGATCTCCGCTGAGCATGGTCTGCTCCGCTGGCAGGCCGGCTTCGATGTTACCGAGGTCGTCTCGGAATACAACATCTTACGCCAGTGTCTGCAGGACGCGGCGGAAAGTGACGGCATAGTTCTCATCGGCAAACCACTTCAAATCGTCAATAACGTCTTTGACGATGCGATCGGTAAGGCCGTCAAGGCGTTTGAGACGATGATGACGATTGAGCTGCAACATCGTCACGACGAGCATATGGCTTTTCTCTTACACGATTTGAGAACGCCGTTGGAAGCATTGTCTCTCGCGACCACGCTGATTGAACGCTCGCTGCCCGCTGAACAAACGAACGCAGCCGTCAGTTCCGCCCTCTCGGTCCTGCGAAACAACATCAACCGCCTCACAGCCCGCGTGCGTCACGTGTTATCGACCGCCTCCGCGTTTAGCAAATCGTTTCAGTCGGAATTTGTCACGCTGAACCTGCGCGCCGAGGTGGACAAGGTCGTACGAGATCTGGCGCTACTCGCGGTTTCAGTGGAAACACAGGTTCGGAACGAGATCGACGATGGTCTCGAGGTTTATAGCGACGAGATCTTACTCTCCCAGATACTGCAAAACCTCCTCGCAAACGCGCTGAAGTTCACTTCGAAGGGCGTGATCGAGATCGGTGCGCGCCAGCTAAATGGCGGGCAGGCAATTGAATGTTGGGTTAAGGACTCCGGCCAGGGGATTCCTGCTACGAAGATTGACAAAGTGTTCGAGAGATTCGAAACGGGTTCTGAACCGGGTCAGGGTGGCATGGGTTTGGGGCTCGCTATCGTCAAAGAACTTGTCGAACTGCACAAAGGTGAGATTCATGTCGAGAGTGAGGTTGGCAAAGGCTCGACATTCACGTTCGTGTTGCCGTCAAAGGAGCAGGTTTAGTTGACTAAAGCCTGTTGTGGCGTCTGCTTTGTTCGCAATAAACGATCGATAATAACCAGCAGACTGTCGAAGTTCGGCGGTTTGACGATAAACGCGTCGCAGCCGGCTTCAAAAGCCCGGTTGCGGTATTCGCCGCCGTCGAATGCCGTGAGCACGATGGTAGGAACGTATTTCAGGCGCGCGTTGATTTGGCGGAGGCGGCGCACGACGTTTGGGCCGGTCATGTCAGGCAAACTAAAGTCAGTCAAAACCAAATCGATGTCACGGTGTGCCAGGGCGACAGCAAGTGCATCATTTCCCGTCGTCGCCGTCAAAACACGAAAGCCCGAATCTTCCAGCAGGAGTTTCAACATCTGTTGCGTATCGGTGTAATCCTCCACCACCAGGATCGTTGGTAATGTCCCCGTTTGTAGCATTTCAGCACCACTCAGGACCAAACGCTGCGACCTTCGCAGCAGAATCGAACAGTCATAGGTCCTTCCAACATCGTCGGCAACCCACATGCCGTCTCGGCGAAGAGCTTTGAACCAAGCTTGGCCGAAAGTCTGTCTTCTTCTCTGTGCAACCTCTGTGTTCTCTGTGTCTCGGCTTTGCCTCATACAGTGGGACTGGCAACTTGGGATCGGGTCAGTACAGGGAGCGGTAGCGACCTGGTTCGTGATTAGCATGCGAGATTTCCTCACGATTCTGACTCCCATCGTTTGACCAGGTCGCTACCGCTCCCTGTACTGACCCGATGCAAGAATGATTTTGGACTTTTGAGGCAAAGCTCTGTGTCTCCGTGGTTGTTTTCTCGAACAATTCTTAACCACAGAGGCGCAGAGAACACAAAGATTGCACATAGAAGAAGTCCGAAAACCACTTTTCGTGCAAAGCCCTTTGAACCTTGTAAATTCCTCGAATCCTGTCCAGAATACGCCCGCGCCGAAAAACGACCGACCCCCATTCTCCTATGCTCGGGCAACTCCTCCTCCATTACCGCGTCGTCGAAAAAATCGGTGAAGGCGGACAGGGCACTGTCTACAAGGTCATAGATACTTCGCTCGATCGGCCCGCAGCCATCAAGGTCCTCCCGCCCGATCTGACTGACAGCGCTTCGAATCTCGTTCGTTTCGAACGCGAAGCCAAGCTTGCCTCATCGCTCGATCACCCGAACATCTGCACGATCTTCGGCCTGCACAAAGTCGGCGACATCCAATTCATCGCGATGCAGTACATCGAGGGTCGCAACGTGCGCGACATCGTCGACGGCAAGCCACTCGATCTACGCAGCGCTTTGTCGATTACGATCCAGGTGACTGACGCACTCGCAGCAGCGCACAGTCAGGGCATCGTCCATCGCGACATCAAGGCGCGCAACGTGATGGTGACGCGCTCCGGCACCGTGAAAGTCCTCGACTTCGGTCTCGCGAAGCTCATCGAAAGCCCGCACGCAACGTCGAGCGATCCGCAACTGACGGAAGTGGGCGTGCCGTATGGAACGTCGACCTACGCGGCGCCCGAACAGGCGCAAGGTCTCAAAGCGGATCATCGCGCCGACATTTTTTCGACCGGTGTTTTGCTTTACGAGATGCTCGCGGGCACGTGGCCCTTTCGCGGCAAGACGGCGCTCGACGTCCGTTATGCCGTCGTCTATCACAAGCCGAAACCAATTGTCGAAGCGCGACGTGAAGACTCAGCGGCGCTGCGTCGCATCCAGGAAATTCTTGATAAAGCGCTCGCCAAAGCGCCCGAGGATCGTTATCAGAAGATCGAAGACATGCGCGCGGATCTTCAGGAAGTGCTGCGCGACATCGAGGTTGATGCGAGCGTCGGAAGAACGTTGACTGACGCGCCGTCGACAATCGCACCGCCGCGTCAACAGAGGTTTTGGACCAGGCCGCGCGTGATCACCCTTGCGGCTGTGGCGCTGCTGGTGATCGTTGGGGTCGCGCTGATCGCACTTCGCAGCCGGAACCGATCCGCTGAGTCGGACGACACGATCAACTCACTCGCCGTTTTGCCGTTTACGAACAGCGATCCAAATAGTGAGTATCTTTCTGACGGCATAACCGAGAGCCTGATCGACAGTCTCTCGCGCGTGCCGAATTTAAAAGTGAAGTCGAGCAGCACTGTCTTTCACTACAAAGGACGCGAGACGGATTTGCGAAAGATCGGCCGCGAGCTTGGCGTGCACGCATTGTTGTCCGGTACCGTCTCGCAAACCGGCGATGACCTGTCCGTGAGTGTCGAGTTGATCGACGTGCGCGACGATAGTCACATCTGGGGTGAACGTTACGTTCGCAAAGTTTCGGAGGTAGTGGCATTGCCGCAGCAGATCTCGCGCGACGTTTCGCAAAGGCTGCGTTCGCGCGCGGACAACATGGACCACGCGCAGTTGACGCGTAACTATTCGCCCGATTCCGAAGCGTATCGGTTGTACTTGCAGGGTCGTTACAACTGGAACAAGCGCACGGTCGAAGGTCTGCAAAGCGGGATTGAATATTTCGGCAAAGCGATTCAGCGCGACCAGGACTACGCGCTTGCCTACGCCGGACTCGCCGACTGCTATCTGTTGCTCAACGTTTACAATGTCACTTCGGCTGACGAATCTTATCCGAAAGCCGAAGCTGCTTCGCGAAAGGCGTTGTCGATCAACGAGAGTTTGGCTGAGGCGCACACGTCGCTCGCCTTTGTTACTTATCGTTACCATCTGAAGTGGGCCGAAGCCGAGGAACATTTCAAGAAAGCGATCGCGCTCAATCCAAACTACGCGACCGCGCACCAGTGGTACGGAAGCTACCTTGCCGCGGCCGGAAGATTGGACGAAGCGGTCGTTGAGGGGAAGACGGCGCACGAGCTCGAGCCGTTCTCGTTGACGATCTATAGCGACTACATTCGCGACTTGTATTACGCCGGGCGACTTGACGAAGCGCAAAAGGAGTCGCTAAAACTCTTCGAAATGGATCCGAGCTTCCCGCGGGCGCGTTACGAGCTCGGTCTTGTTCTGGAAGAACAAGGCAAGCTTGAGGAAGCAATCAACGAGTTCAAGCTGGCGTTGAAGCAAATACCTGACAACGTCGCGGCGCTGACCGCGTTGGGCCATGCACAGGCGCGCGCGGGCAAGCGTGCCGATGCGGAGAAGGTGATCGCGAGGCTGCAGGAATTATCAAAGCGGCAATACGTCTCGCCATTTCAAATCGCGGTAGTTTATGCGGGGTTGGATGAGCGGAAGCTCGCGCTCGATTGGCTCTACAAGTCGCGCGATGAGCGGTTCAATTGGCTGCCGTTCATTAAAGTCGACCCTGTGTTTAAGAACTTGCGCAATGAGCCGCGGTTCGTCGAGTTAGCTAAAAGTCTTCGTTAACGAATAACTAGTCCACAAAAGGCACAAATAAATAACCACAAAATGGGCGCAAAAATACATTTTCAGTCTCGTGTGTTCTTTTGTGCTTTTTGTGGCTGAAAAAATCTTATGAACATTTCAAGACGACAATTCCTTTCAACCAGCGCGAAGTCAGCGGTGGCGGTGACGCTTCTGCACTCGTTTGTGCCGGCGCGTGTGTTGGCCCAGGCGGCCGCGGTGCAGCCGGTGTTTACGCGGCTCGATGAATTCATTGTGCGCCACATGCGCGAGACCGGCGCGCCCGGGATGACGCTCGCACTCGCAAATCGCGACGGGTTGATCAGAGTCTCGACGTACGGTTACGCCGACACGAAAGCCGGGGCGCGCGTCGTGCCGGAGACGATGTTTGAGATCGGATCGATCTCGAAATCGTTCGTCAGCCTCGCGCTGATGCAACTGCGCGATGAGGGAAAACTCGATCTCAACAAACCCATCGTCGAGTATGTGCCGTGGCTGAAGATCAACTCCAAATTTGCCGCGATCACGACTCATCACATCCTGACTCATACCGCCGGACTCCCCGGCGCGCCGCTCCTGCTCGACGCGCTGCTCGGTGAATTGTGGACCGCATACGAGCCCGGCAAACGGTTTCTTTATTCGAACACGGGTTACAACATTCTTGGCTTCCTGATCGAAGCGATCGACAAGCGCCCGTTTGCCGAAGCGATGCGCGCGCGCATGCTTACGCCACTCGGCATGACGGCGAGCTCACCGATCATCACCAACGATCTGCGCAGAATGATGGCGATCGGCTACGAGCCGCTCAACGAAGGCAAACCGTTTCCGCTGAATGGTCCACTTGGCGAAGCGCAGTGGCTGGAAGTCGATATCGCCGCCGGAAGTGTCGCCTCGACGCCGGCCGACATGGCGAGGTACATGCGCATGTTGCTCAACCGCGGCGCGTTGCCGAAGGGCCGCTTGATCTCGGAAGAAAGCTTTGCGTTGTTCACCAAGCCGGCGATCGACTCGCCCTATCGTGGTGAACCGGCGGGCTATGGTTACGGACTGTGGGTGAGCGACATCGGTGGACATACGCGTCTGCGTCACACGGGTGGCATGGTGGCTTTCAGCTCGTCGATCGACGTTGACTTGACCGGGAACATCGGCGCGTTTGCGTCAGTGAATGCGAACCTGCGTGGTTATCGACCGGTTGCAGTGACGAAGTATGCGGTCGAGCTCTTCAATGCGTCCGCGGACGGGAAACCATTGCCCGAGGCGCCCGCGCCGCC
>DATNDM010000387.1:0-7417 GCA_035553235.1 Pyrinomonadaceae bacterium
AGTATCGCTCGCTCATAGACCTCCAAAATAAAACCAAAGGCGCCTTCAAAGACAACCTGCGACAGGGCTTCACACTCGTACAGCAACAAATGAAACAGCGGTTGGAAGAGGTAGCTGCTCAAACTCTCGATCCGATCGGCAGCAGCCACTCGCCTCGAGCCGCCGAAGAGCTCGAAAACGTAAAGCGTTCGCATCCTGAGGTCGAAGAGATTTTCGTATTCACCGCCGATGGAAAGGAAATCGGAGTCACGCAGCCTGACATCGCGTTGGAATTTGAGAGAGCGCGGCTCGCTCAGAGTTTCGTTGACCGCAATCGCAAGTATTTATTCACGGGTCTGCCGGGCGCGCGGCACGGCGCATATCTATTTTACCCGGCGCCGGATTCAAGCCGCGGTTTTGTGGGCGTGTTGTTAGGTGAAGCTTTTATCCGAGACGACTTGATCGCCGGCAGTATCAGCAAGACCTTAAATGCATATCACGGAAACACCGCGTCTTTATCGGGTATCGCGATTACGATTACCGACGAGAACAGCCATGTACTCTTCTCAAATGCGGCAGCGCAAAACGGCTTCCTGTTCGAAAGCAACTTCGATCCTCCGTTCTCGAATTGGAAAGCCGCAGTCGGCCTGAAGAATACAAATCTCGACACCCTCGCGCGTAACAGTTTTCTCCATAGCGCGGGCGCAACTCTCCTCGTCTTGCTCTTCTTACTGGGCGGTATAGCGCTCACCATTCGCGCCGCTGACCGTGAAGCACGGCTGGCGCAAGCGAAATCGAATTTCGTCGCAAACGTCTCGCATGAGTTAAAGACGCCACTCGCGCTGCTCAGCCTGTTCTCTGAAATCCTCGAACAGGGTCGCGTTGACAACGAAGAGAAGAAGACCGAGTACTACGGGATCATGCGTCATGAAAGCCAGCGTTTGAACAAGGTGATCGACAACATCCTCGACTTTTCCAAAATCGAAGCCGGGCGGAAAACGTATAACTTTGCCGATGCCGACGTGGCTGAAGTGATTGAGAACGTGCTTTCCAGCTATCGATATCAGATCGTCAATTCCGGCTTTGCGATTCAAACCAACATCCAACCTGATTTGCCGCCGGTCGTGATTGATCGTGACGCGATGGCGCAGGCGATCTCAAATCTGGTCGATAACGCGATCAAGTATTCACGCGAGGAGAAGCAGCTTTCAATTAGAACGGAGACGACTGGATCGGATCTGTCTATCGAGATCGCAGATCGCGGGATAGGAATTGCACGCGCTGAACAGGCGAAGGTGTTCGAGAAGTTTTACCGGGTCGGCAATGGGCTGGTCCACGACGTGAAGGGCAGTGGGCTCGGTCCATCGCTGGTGAAGCACATCATCGAAGCGCACAAGGGGACGATCTCGCTCGAAAGCGATGTGGGTAAGGGAAGTCGCTTTACGATTCGACTGCCGCTGGCGCGCAATGGCGCTGAAACAAAGTCACAGGAGAAGCAGTAAGTTGGTCAAGGTTTTGATCATCGAAGACGAACCCAACATGGTGGTTGGCCTGAAGGATAGCTGTGAGTATGAAGGCTACGAGGTCGTGGTCGCGCGCGATGGGAAGGAAGGATTGGAGAAGGCCGCGACTGAGAAACCAGACATCATTCTGCTCGACGTGATGCTGCCTGCGATGAGCGGAATCGACGTGTGCCGCACGTTGCGCAGCCGCGGGATCGAAACTCCGATTGTCATGCTGACTGCAAGAAGCCAGGAAACCGACAAGGTCGTTGGACTCGAAGTCGGCGCGGATGATTACGTAACGAAGCCATTCAGTATCAAGGAACTGCTCGCACGCATCAGGGCGCATCTGCGCAGAGCAGCAAGACAGGTTGTCGACGTCGAGAGTTTTACTTTCGGCGACGTTGAGTTGAACTTCAAGAAATACTCCGCCCGCAAAGACGGGCAGGCATTGGATCTTTCAGCGCGTGAGTTTGAGATCCTGCGTTATTTGATCCGGCATCGAGGTGAGATCGTCACACGCGATCAACTGCTCGACGAGGTTTGGGGATACGAGAGCAGCCCGATAACGCGGACCGTTGATAACCACATCGCGCGGCTCCGTCAGAAAATCGAGCCTGATCCTTCCGAGCCGCGGCACATCGTCACGGTCCACCGCCTCGGCTATCGCTTCATCGAATAACAGCAGCCCTCTACCGATCCATCCACAGATTACGCAGGCTGGACAAATGAATCCGTTGATACAACTTTTTACAATTTATTTACAGCGTGTGGAGACTTGGTAGCTTGAAGACGATAAGCTCTCCGAGAAATGAAACACTCCCCTACGTTAACCATCACGTCGTTGCTCTCGATCCTCTTTTTCACATTTCACCTGACGGACGACATCGTCCGCGGGTTTGAGCCGGGAGGATTCAAAAACATCAGTCCGATACTGATCGGGGTAGTCTGGCTGTTCGGAACGGTGGTGCTTGCCGGACGACGATCGGGTTACATCATCATCCTCCTCGCCTCGCTGCTTGGCTCGCTCATGCCTCTCGCACACATGAGAGGCGTCGGGCTTGTCGGCGGCCGGATGGCCAACTCCAACGGAAAGTTCTTCTTCGTCTGGACGCTCCTCGCGATCGGCATCACTGCCGCGTTCTCCGTCATACTTTCCATCCAGGGACTGTGGAAACTGCGACGCCGCCAGTCTCAGTAATCCTGACCGGCTTCTTCTCTGTGCAACCTCTGTGCAACCTCTGTGTTCTCTGTGTCTCCGTGGTTGAAGATTGCATAGAAAAGACAACCACAGAGGCACAGAGAACACAGAGGTTGCACAGAGAAGAGTGTGACGACTTTTCATGCGAAGCCGCGACACGTGTGTGCCCTCGATGGTGTAAACTACCGCGTGTGTGAACTCACAAACCGATGAAGGAAGTTCCTCCGCTAGTGCAGTGATCACGCTGATTGTTCTCGTTCTCCTTGCGGTCGCTGCCGCTGTATCGATCTACCTGCAAAACCGGCTTCCGGCAGAGCTTCCTGAGAACGCGCCCGCAACGGAGTTTTCGGCCGCGCGGGCACTGCAAAAGCTGCGTACGATCAGTGCGCACCCACATCCGATCGGCTCACAGGAACACGTCGCCGTTCGCGATCACATCTCTCGCGAACTCTCAAATCTTGGTCTAACTCCGGAAACGCAGAAAACGATCGCGGTTAACACACGCTGGGGCTCACCGCTCCCCGTTGCGACCGTGCAGAACGTTTTGGCGCGACTCCCAGGCACGAACAATAGTCGCGCGGTTTTGCTCGCCGCTCATTACGATTCAGTGGCGAGTAGTTTCGGCGCGAATGACGACGGCGCCGGCGTTGTCACATTGCTGGAAACCGCGCGCGCCTTGAAGTCGGCTGGGCCACTGAAGAACGACGTCATTTTCCTGTTCAGCGATGGCGAGGAAGTGGGGTTACTCGGCGCGAAAGCGTTCACCGCGCATCCGTGGGCCAAAGACGTCGGTGTCTTCATGAACTTCGAAGCGCGTGGCAACACCGGTCCGGTTGTCATGTTCGAAACCAGCGGCGGCAACAACGAGCTGATCCGCCAATACGATCAGGCGTCGCCGCGCTCGCTGGCCAACTCAGTGTTTTATGAGATCTACAGACTGCTGCCGAACGATACGGATTTCACGGTCTTGAACAGCACGGGCGCGCAGGGTTTGAACTTCGCCTACCTCGGCGGCATTCAGCACTATCACACGTATCTCGACAACGCACAGGAAATCAATCCCCGAACGTTACAGGATCTCGGCTCGAATGCGCTCGCTTTGACGAAACACTTTGGCAACACGGACCTTGGCCCAAAGACCAGCGACGCGATTTATTTCAACGTGCTCGGCGCAATGCTTATTCGTTACACATACCTCTTCAGCATTGGCTTGCTGATTTTGACTGTGCTGCTCTTCGGCATCGTCGTATGGCGCGGATTGAAGACGAAACAGTTGACCCTGCTCGGCATCGGCTGGGGATTTATCGCACTCTTCGCCGCGGGAGTTGTGTCGGCACTCGCAACGTGGTCAGCATGGTGGCTGATACTCGCGCTCAGAACATCGATCCGAACCGTGCCGTGGAGTGAGCCGTACGACAGCAACATTTTCAGAACCGGATTTGTCCTGCTCGCATTAGGACTGACTGCGACCGTGTATCTGTTTATCGGACGGCGGTCTGGATGGCGCAGTCTCACGGTCGGAGCATTAGTCTGGTCGTTTATCCTTGCGGTGATAGTGACGTTTTCAATCCCGGGTGCGAGTTATCTTTTCACCTTGCCGCTGCTGTTCATGCTAGCCGGCCTGACGATCGTCTTTTACTTGAGAAATCCAGTGCTTTCTCAAATGCTGCTCTTCCTCGCGATGCTTCCGGCAGTCGTTCTTTGGGTGCCGATGCTCTACGTCGTGTTTGTGGCGATGACGCTCAATTCAGCGTGGATCGTCGCCGCGTGCGCGGCGCTGTTGTTCGGTCTACTGCTGCCTCCGATCGTGCAGGCTCTCGACCGTTGGCGCGGACTTGTTCCGGCAGTGTGCGTCGTGACCAGCGTTCTTCTTCTCATTGCCGGTACTGTCGTCCTGCGTTACGACAAACGCCATCCGCAAACGAACAATCTCTTTTATGCACTCAACCTCGACACCGGCAAAGCCGTCTTCGCCAGTTCAGATGCGAACCGCGATGAATGGACCACTCAATTTCTGTCGCGCAACTTCGAGCGCAACTCGATGCCGGACTTTTTTCCGTCGAGCGGCAGACTTTATTGGCAAAGCGAAGCTCCCGTTATTCAGCTCGCTGGTCCACAAGTCTCAGTCACAACCGACCACACCGAAAACAAGGTGCGCACGCTGAGTTTCAGAGTCAGTTCACCACGACGCGCTCCGGTGATGGCGATCTACACTGCGCCCGATACTGAAGTGCTGGATGCGTCGGTAGACGGCAGCCGCGCTTTCCGCGAGAGTGCTGATACCTCGCAGCCAAGCAGGCCAATGACGAATTGGGGATTACAATTTTATGCGTTGCCGGTCGAAGGGGTTGAAGTCACGTTGAAACTTCATGATGGCAAGCCGTTCAAAATGCTGGTTGTCGATCGATCGTACGGTCTACCTGAAACAGCGGCGGCCAGGCCGCGACCGGATTACATGATTCCCACGCCTTACCCCATCAGCGACGTGACGCTGGTGTCGAAGTCGTTCAGCTTCTAGCCACAAAAGGCACAAAGCACAAAACCTCGATCGGCGAGCACCAACTGATTCTCGTACTTGTGCCTTTTGTGTACTTAGACTTAGGTCATTAAGAGCCGCTCGCTCCTTTCGAAGCAGCCGCTGATTGACTAAGCCAGTCTTCAAACCGGATCTCGCCGCGTACCGTATCGTCATTGATCGGTACGAGTGAGTTCTCACCCAACTCAGTGCCGAAGTAAAGCGCGTGCGGGTCCGCGATAACCTCGCGCGGATCGTTGCGGGCGCTGAGACCGAGTCGAATAAATTCATCGAAACGGAATTTCTCGGGCCCTTCCAACTCGACCGTTCCATTCAATGGGTCTCCCATCGCGACTTTGGCCACCAAACTTGCCACATCTTCGGCCGCCACCGGCTGGAAACTGACCGACGGCAAGCGAACCGCGTTGCCTTGAGTAGCTGAGTCGGCAATCGCCTTCAGGAACTCGAAAAACTGCGTCGCACGTATGATCGAGTACGGAATGGAAGACTTTTTAATCAGCGTCTCCTGCGCGACCTTTGCACGCAGATAGCCGCTGTCGGGCAGGCGGTCACTGCCGACGACCGACAACGCGACGTGATGGACCACGCCCGCGGCCGCTTCGTACTTCAGCAGGTTTCCAGTTGACGTCTTGAAAAATTCCATCACCGCTTCGTCTGCGAATGATGGCGAATTCGACACGTCGACAACCACCGACGCACCGTCGAGAACTTCGGCAAGTCCTTCAGCGGTGATCGTATTTACACCCGAAGCTGGTGACGCCGCGACAGCCTCGTAGCCTTGTGCACCGAGCTTCGTCACGACCTTCGACCCGATGAGTCCAGTGCCGCCAATGACAACAATCTTCTTCGACTTATCCGGCATTGTTAGCTCCTCATGTGTGTTCGTGCCTGTAACTCAGGCTCCTTGTGTTGCGCTTCGTTGTGCTTTTTGTATGAACGCAAGCAAGTCCGCGTTGATAAGATCTTTGTGAGTGGAACACATCCCGTGCGGCAATCCTGGATACACTTTGAGCTCAGCGCCTTTGACCAGCTTCGACGAGACGAGTGCAGTGATGCCGATCGGCACGACCTGATCATCGTCGCCGTGCATGATCAGCGTCGGCACGTCGATCTTCTTCAGATCCTCAGTGAAGTCGGTTTCTGCGAACGCCTTGATGCAATCGTAAACGGCGGGCAAACTGCACAACCGCGCTTGCGCCTGGAAAGTGTCGAGCAACCCTTGTGAAATCTTCGCGCCGGTCCGGTTGAATCCGAAGAACGGGACGCTGAAATCCTTCATGAACTGCGAGCGATCAGCCTGCACGCTGGCGCGAAACCCGTCGATCACCTCGATCGGCAAGCCATCGGGATTCGCGTCAGTTTTCAACAACAGCGGTGGGACCGCGCTGATCAGCACCACCTTCGCCACACGTTCGGTGCCGTGACGGCCGACATAACGAGCTACTACGCCACCGCCAGTCGAGTGACCGACGTGAATCGCGTCTTTTAGATCGAGTGCTTCGACGAGTTCCGCGAGATCGTCGGCGTAAGTATCCATGTCGTTACCGTTCCAGGGCTGGCTCGAGCGGCCGTGACCGCGCCGATCGTGTCCGATGCAGCGGTAGCCATTGCGGGCGAGGAAAAACATCTGGTCCTCAAACGCATCTGCGTTGAGGGGCCAGCCATGCGTGAAGACTACGGGCTGTCCGGTGCCCCAGTCGTTATAGAAGATCTGCGTGCCGTCTTTAGTGGTAATGGTGCTCATTCGTATTTCTCCTTTGCTGCTTGATGATCTTGTTGGAAAGTTTCGGACTCTGCGGTTTGTTGTGGCTAAGATTGCCGGCGCTGGCTACGAGGTGTAACCACACACGAGCCAGGGCGACGTGAGACTGCTCGGCGAGGGATCGCACGATGATCTGGAGTACTGAATCGACGGTTTGCGATTCAGCAAGGGCACGCGCCTTCGGTAGAGAAGCGACGTTCATGGCTGTGGCTGCGATCGGGAAGCCACTACTATAAAGCCTGAAGCTCTTTTATTCCATTTTACTGCGACCGCATGAAGTAGAGGTTAACTATGCTGGTGTGAAATGCGTGGTCAGGGCTACATCGCTGTTAGTCTTTTGAAAGAAATGCCTCGTCTTCGGGAGGGAACTACGAGCCGGACTGGTCGTCATTCAGCCGTAGCTTCGGCTATGGATCAAGAGCATAGAAGGAAGTCAA
>DATNDM010000388.1:0-2379 GCA_035553235.1 Pyrinomonadaceae bacterium
CAACAACAATCCGACGCAGATCGGCTTCGGCACTTTTGGTGGACCACACATTGCAACGCTCCTGTGCGAAGTAGCAACGCGCGCGCTGAAAGCCGTCTGGTATCAGAAGTGGTTTGTGCATCGACGACTGCGACCGGAGGTGATGGCGGAAAGAATCGATCGCACACTGTTCGCGGGCGCGGGTTATCCGGTGCACGCGGACATACTCAACTCCTTCAACGATTCAAATCGCCTGCAGGGCTTCATGCCGGCGGGCAGCGCGCTGTTGCCGATGGCGTTTCCGGAAGGCTCGCCCACGCATCCTGCTTATGGTGCCGGACACGCAACTGTCGCGGGCGCATGCGTCACGATTCTTAAGGCCTGGTTCAAAGAGACGACGCGTCTCGTTGACATCGGTCTTGATCCGCTGCAGCCGACTGATGACGGCTTGACTCTCATACCGTACGCAGGTTCCGACGCAGGCGATCTCACGGTCGGCGGTGAGCTCAACAAGCTCGCTGCAAATGTTGCGCTCGGAAGAAACACAGCCGGCGTCCACTGGCGCTCAGATGCAGCGGAGTCATTCAAACTCGGCGAGGCAATTGCGATAGGAATCCTGAAGGAGCAGCGAGCTTGCTATAACGAAGTCTTCAACGGGTTCAGTCTGACAAAATTTGATGGCGCCACGATCGCGGTTTAAATCCGCGCCGATCCGCGCCGATCCGCGCTAACGTATTTCGACAATGGCGAGGCCACCCGGTGGAACCTGAACGGTGGCCTTCCCATCTTCAACCTTCAAACCCGACTCACTAATCCACTCGCTCGCACTCTTCATCTGCGGTAAAGAGATCGTCGCCGTCACGTAAGCAGTCCGATCGACCTGCGCCATTCCCTGCTGTGGCTTGTAGACGCCGTTGTTATTCAACAAGGTCACCACCCAGCCATTCGCAGTGCGATTGATCAGATACTCGACGTCGCCTGTGACTTTCACCGGCACGGCGTCAGCAAACACGTGCGCCAGCAGGTGAGCCGCGAACGGTGTCATGCGCTCGTCTTTCCCAAGCAGATCAGGCGTTGCGACGAACACGACGCTCCCCTTCCCGATCTTATTCACCGTCGCGATCGGCTCACCGCTCGGTACTTTCATGATTGCGGTAGCGCCCTTTAACTCGACTTTTTCATACGGGAAGATCTGACCTTTGAGACTCTCATATTCGTTGTCCGGCAAGAGACACATAGCGTTGTGAGACAAGCCGCTGTCGTTCAGCAATCGCACACCGAGAAACTGCTCCGGCAGCCCCTTGATCTGCGCGGCATTGAGCACGACCGTACCGCCGTTGCGCACGTAATCATTCAGTCGTCCGATCCACTCATTCGACCACTCGATCCGTCCGCCAACAACCACCGCTCGATACGACGGCAAAAGCGTCTGCACTTTCGATCGTGAACCCTGGACGTCAGCCGCCGTCAACACATCGAAGATGTCGCCGAACACACCCGCAACAAACGGCTGCCTGTCTGCCATCGCCGGCTCGCCTTCCACCACCAGCCCCGGATAGTACGCCACCCCAAACAACTCGCGCAGCGCACGATCGCCACGATCGATCTGCGACACTTCGAAGGACCACTGCGGATAATCCGTCATCTCGAACCCGTGCGCCGGATCGAGCAGGAAAGCCACCGGCGTGTACGGCGTGCCCCGATCCGGATGCTTCTCCACGAACCGCATAAACTCGTCCGTGATGCGACCGAGCGGATTAAGTTGGAACGGATTATCACCCGGCCCGGGCTTGAAGAACTGATCCTGTCCCTGCTCGAGATAGATCGCGGAAGCACCCGCCATGTAGTACAGGTAATAACTTTTCCGATACCACGACAACGACGGCCCCATTGTTGGTCCATAGCGCGAGTGATAAAAGAAATCCGGCCCCGCGAAGTTTTGCTGCTTCGTGAAAGTTGTGGCGGTGTCGCCGAAGTTCGGGGCGTGGTAGTAAAGAAACGCGCCGCCGAACTGGCGCGCCGCCCCACGCGTGAAAGCGATACGCATTCCCGTCATCGGCATCACCGCGGCCGTTTCCATGCCGATCAGGTTCACGCCCCATTGTGTCAACGCGTGCGCGAATGAAGTGCTCGACGTCGACTGCGCGGGAACCATCTTGTCCCACAGCGGTCCAGTCTCGGTCTGAAACGTCTCGCGCCACTTCCGCGCCAGCGCATTTGAGTAGAACTTCCGGTGCGCTTCGAGCAACTCGCGCCGCGACATCGACGGCGTAATCTTCAGCTCCGCTGGCGCAAAGTCCCACACATATCCGACACTCTCGCCTGAAATGAAACCCAGAAACTGATCTTTCAATTCGCCGTTGAGTAGTTGCCACGCTGCCGCATCGAGCTTCGCGCCAC
>DATNDM010000389.1:0-5534 GCA_035553235.1 Pyrinomonadaceae bacterium
TTGCAAGACATCATCATGCGGGAAGCTCCATCGGCATACATCTTTGAGTCTGATGGCAAGGTCCATCGCACGCGGCAATTCGAAGGTGAAAACGGAAATACGCTTTCGGATGCGGCAATGGGCCTGGCCGCTCGATAGTTGTGATTGACGCCCCCACGGAATAAACCATCTCCCACAAAGAGGAGAAAGATGAGAAACATTCCTGAAAATAGGTTCCGCACGCTACTGGTTTTGTCTTTGGTTTTAGGGCTCGCGCCGGTTGCGTTCGCGCAAACCAAACCGCGTTTGAAACGACGGCCGACGACCGCGGGCCGAAGAGTCGCGCCGTTGGTGCCGGTTGGTACTGATCTCAAAGTTCGCATCAACGATACGCTTTCGAGTAAAGACTCGCGCATCGGCGATCGATTTACCGCAACCGTGCTGAATCCGACTCGTTTCGACGAGGCCAAACTTCACGGCCACATCAGCTCGATACAGAAGTCCGGCAAGATCAAAGGCCGGACCAGCATGAATCTCGCGTTTGACTCGATCGAGTTGACCGATGGCCGGCGCGGTGTGCTGCACGGGTACGTGACGAGAGTTTATGGCGAAGGCTCCGGGCGCGCTGATGAAGAAGGCGGCGTCGAGTCGTCAAGCAGAGGCAAGCAAACTGCTAAGCGCGCGGGCATTGGCGCGACTGTTGGCGCGATCGTCGGTGGCATTGCCGGTGGCGGCAAAGGCGCGGCCATCGGCTTGATCATCGGTGGCGCGGGTGGCGCCGGATCGCTGGCAGTGAACGGCAGCAAGGAACTGAAGATAGATTCAGGCACCGAGATGCTCGTGCACGTCACGCGCTAAGTCCGAGCAGAATTTTACCGCGGATTTTCGCGGGTGAACGCGGATTAGATCTGCGTTTATCCGCGAAAATCCGCGGCTTATTTTTTGGAAGAAGTCTCGTGTAATCGCCGTCTAATTTCCGATGATGGTGGCTGAACAGCTTATCGATGGACGGGTTATCGAAGCCTGCCAGCAGGGCGACCGCGCTGCCTTTCAACTCCTCTTCGAAACCTACAAAGACAAGGTGTTCTCGATCGCAGTCTATTCCTCCGGCGGCGATCGCGCCGTCGCTGACGACGTCACGCAGCAGATATTCCTGAAGTTATTCACCGCGATTCGCCAGTTTCGCGGCGAGTCGGAGTTTACGACGTGGCTTTACCGTCTGGTCGTCAATGCGTGTCTTGATGAGAAGCGTCGTCGCCGGAGATTGCTGCCGTTCGGAGTAACTGTGGCGATGAGGAATCCCAGCGAAAAGAAACCTCAGGAGAAACAGTACGCGCGGCTCGAAGTGGCGGCAGCGGTGCGCGAGGCCATCGGCGAGCTGAAGCCAAAGTTTCGTTTGCCGATACTGTTGAAGTACATCGAGGGTTTGTCATACGAGGAGATCGCGAGCGTGATGGGTTGTTCGAAAGGCACGGTGGCGTCACGACTGAATCGTGGTCACAGCCAGCTAGCGAAACGACTGTCGCATTTGAACAATCCGGCAGCGTGGGGTGAGTAATGCTTTATAAACACGTAACCAAAGATATTTCAGCTTATTGTCACGGAGAACTGTCGCACGAAGAGTCGAAGCAGTTTGCCGAGCACATCATCGCATGCGGGAAGTGTCGCGCTAAATTTGACGAAGTTAAGCTGGGTATCAAACTCGCCGAACAACTGCCGCAGCTTACGGCGCCCGATCATCTGTGGCGCGAACTCGAGCCGCTACTCGATCTCGAGCAGGTCGAAGTGCGGCCTCGTTGGTCCTGGCAAATGAAAGCGGCGGCGGCGGTGCTGGTCTTGTTTTCGACTTGGGGTGTTTGGCTGGTCTACAGCAATCGCGCGAATCAGATGCTGGCTGATAACCGCGCCTGGCGCGTTCAGCGATTGGACGGCACACCGATGGTCGGAACTGAAAGAATCTCAAACAACGGTGAACTGAGTGTCGGCGAGTGGCTGGAGACCGACGGAAACTCACGCGCGCAGATCGCCGTGGGTTCGATCGGCAGCGTTGAGGTCGATGAAAACACGCGCGTCAGACTGTTGCAGACACAGCCCACCGAGCATCGTCTTGAGCTCGCGCGCGGAAAGATGAGCGCGCACATCTGGGCGCCGCCCCGGTTGTTCTTCGTCAACACGCCTTCCGCGGTGGCTGCTGATCTTGGTTGTGCTTACACGCTCGAAGTTGACGAGCAGGGGTCGAGCTTGTTGCGTGTGACGTCGGGTTGGGTAGCGTTGGAGTTGCAGAACCGTGAATCGGTGGTGCCGGCCGGCGCTGCGTGTGAAACGCGACCAACGCTTGGCCCAGGTACTCCCTACTTCGAAGACGCTTCTGATGTTTTTCGACGCTCGCTCAAGACCGTTGACTTCGATCGGGACGCGCACACGCGCAGCGCAGCGCTCGCGTCGATCCTGGACCAGGCGCGCCCGCGCGACACGCTCACGCTGTGGCACCTGCTCGCGCGGGTTGATGGTGAAGACCGTGCTCGCGTCTACGACCGGATGGCAGCGCTTGCCCCACCACCCTCCGGCGTGACTCGCGAAGGTGTGTTAGCTCTGAACCAGAACATGCTCGATGCCTGGCGCGACGATCTCGAGACCACGTGGATGGGCATCAGCAAAAAGGTACCCAAGCCGATTGCTGAAGCTTATTGGAGAATGAAGAACGGGGTTAGTCGCCGGTTGAAAGATATGATGCCGAAGTAAGCCACACGGAACAGCCACAAAAAGGCACAAAAATCGTAAAACGTTTTCTTACAGACTCACCTTACATGCAAGTCGAAGTTACGCAACTCTCAGGAATATTCGCACCTCTCTCTCAAAAACCCAATCTTCGTCCTTAGTCGGCTTTTCATTGAGAATGTATTGACGACGTAATTCCGTTGTCAAAGGATCTTGTTGTAAGTATGGCGCATTCGCGAGGCTTTCGTACGCTTGGAGAGCACGCTGACGATCACCTTGAACGCCGAAGACATGAATTCGGATGACATTAGTGCTTGGTTGCAGAAGTGGCGAGGTTACTGCATCGAGCGTTTTTTCTGCCTGGCTAAAATCTTTACCGCGAAGCCAGGCTAGTCCTAACGCTCCTCGAAAATATTCATAGTGTGACGGGAAAGGACAGTTTTGTAGACCATGATTGAAGAGTCTGATTGCTTCGACCGTATCACCGATTCGTAGTAAACACATTCCACGGATGTGGTAGGCGATCCAATCTTCCTCACCAACAGGTGGAGTTGTCGGCAACGAGTCAAGCGCTTCATCATAGTGGCCCAATGCTATTAAGACGCAGGTTCGTCCGTTTCTGGTTATTGGGTTGTGTGGATATTGCTCGATCACTTCATCGAATGTCGCAAGCGCTGCTGCAAACTGTCCTTGAGCTTTCAGGACCTCGGCGCGCCCGTTCTTCGCCACTACATTCTCGGGATGTTGCTTGATCACTTCATCAAACGCGGCGAGAGCCGCTGCAAACTGACCTTGAGCTTTAAGCACTTCGGCCCGCCCTGTCTTCGCTACCACGTTCTAAGGATGTTGTCGGATTACGTCGTCAAACGCCGAGAGAGCCGCGGCAAACTGGCCTTGAGCTTTCAGCACCTCGGCCCGCCCTGTCTTCGCTATCACGTCCTCAGGATGTTGTCGGATTACGTCATCAAACGCCGACAGAGCCGCCGCAAACTGGCCTTGAGTCTTCAACACCTGGGCCCGCCCGTTCTTCGCTACCACGTTCTCAGGATGTTGCCGGATTACGTCATCAAACGCCGAGAGAGCCGTCGCAAACTGGCCTTGAGCTTTTAATACCTCGGCCTGACCAGTCTTCGCGAATAGGTTATCAGGATGTTGTTTGAGTACTTCAGAAAATGCGTTGAAAGCTTCATCAAACTTACCCTGTGCCTTCAATACTTCGGCGCGGCCATTTTTTGCGACGTCATCGTTCGGATGTTGTTTGATGATTTCATCAAACATACAAAGAGCGTCGGCAAACTTACCCTGTGCTTTAAGGACCTCGGCATGACCAGTTTTTGCGACAGCGGTACCACCAAAGGCTTCTGCCTGTTCAAACGCCCTACGTGCTTCTTGCAACCGGGACATATCAAGCAGGGCATTACCATACTGAGTCCACGACCAGTGATCTCCTGGAGCGATATTAATCGCGCGTTCTGAAAGTACAAGATGTAGCGAATCAATGCCCAGGGCTTTAGCGTCCATGGCCAAATCGCATAAAGACTTAGCCGTATGCTGGGATTCGCTGTTGCTTTGCTGGTAGACCACGAGCTCGTCAACCAGATACTCAACTCGCGCAAAGTCTCGAAGATACATTGCAGCAACGATTTCGGATTTCCTTTTGACTGCTTCTCGCAAGACTGCCTTGCGATCGATCCGGGCACGCTTTCCGAACCTCTTTTCTAAGAGAGTGTCCTCACCTTCATCGATTGCTGGCTCTGGCGTTTCACCCGATTGGCGAAACGGTTTGGTCCATTCTTGAAGAATCTGGCGATAGTTGAAGAGTTGTTGAACTGATCGGTTCAGGTTTGATCTCAGGAGAAACGTAGACACTGAAGGTGGCGAGTCGAGTGTTGCCAGAGCACGGCACAAACCCTCTTTTACAGCAACGTGTCGGAAGTGCTGCTTGTTTTCGAACGTGGGAAATTTATTGACTGGTATTGTTTCCCAAGCCATGGCCGCACTTGTGATTGCCGGCTGATTATCTTCGAGCCTTCGTAGAAACTCTTGAACGACTTCTAAATTCGCATCACATAGCACTCTCGCTTTCATCAGGTCTGCGTCTTCAGGAAGGGGTGCGGCATACATTACGTTCTCCACCCGCTCCATTATCATACCGTCAGCAAAAAGCTCTTCGAGTTCTTTCAATGCTTCCTGGCGAATGTCATCGGCAAGCTCGGAGTCAAGAGAGATAAGAGTCAGGTCTAGTGCGCAGGTAAAATCACCTTCCCGCTCGAGCTCGCGTGCAACCGACGCAGCATTAGTGTCTTCGAGGATACGAAGGTCTTTGGCTTCGCCGAACAGGTAAGACAATTCGGATGAATGCCGAACCACGATCTTATCAGGCTCATCCAGATCAAACGATTGCAGCGATTCTCCATCGAGGATCAAAGCCTTACCTGATCGTCCTGACACTATTGCGTTCATTCTTCTACTGATACGCCATGTTTTGCGAGATTAGATTTCAACGCTCTGATGGTTGCTTTCGACCTTGGTTTGGTGGCTGTAATCCTGACCCTTTTCATCGTGAGCACCGTCATTGGTCCAAAAATGTGTACCTCTACGAACTCGTGGGCTTCCGGGGACGCTCCTTGGGTCAGAAGGAGGCTTGAGTATTGAATAGGAGTGGTCGTCGAGTCAATACGTGATGCCAGTTTTGCAGTGCACAATTTGTGGCGCTCACGCCAGATGGCCCGATAGCCTTTCGGGACACCTGTTTTTCTGGATATTTTGACACCATGACGTTCCATGAACAGCACTGAATTTTCATCAAAGAACTGAAGCACGATGAGCAATCATCT
>DATNDM010000390.1:0-6959 GCA_035553235.1 Pyrinomonadaceae bacterium
GAAAGTGATCTTGAATGGAAACAGCGCACCGCGGCCGAGGATGATGGGTGTACCTGGCGCCACTCCCGTCAACACGTCCGTCGGCACTTTATTGAGAACGAGCGCGCCGATGTTCACCGTCTGCGGCGCCACTCGACGCGACTCGATCGAACCGCCACCAAGGTCGTGCGTCGTGATGTGATTAGCTCCGTTCACGCGTCCTGGCTCATTGAGCGCGAATCCCAGCGTCGATCCAGTATCGATCAACGCGAGACGTCCATCACCGAGCCTGACAAACGGCCGTTCACTGCCGGCCTCACGCACCCAACGCACGACGGCGCCATCTTTCGGCACGTCAGTCACGTGCAGGCGCTGCGCAGCCGTATCCAGCACTCGCAACTCTCGATTCGGAATATCAATCGAGTACCCGTACGGCCGAAATACCTCCGTCGGATCCAGCACGCCATCAATCGAGCCCGGCAGATTCGCTACCACAGCCGCACTAAAGCTTCCCGGTACGTTGTTGTCGCGCTGCGCGAGCGCCAGACCTGAAATTCGCGTCTCCTGATCAGAAGCGATCGGCGCTGTACTAAGACCGCCGACGAGCGTGCGTCGTGATCTCGTGACCTGAAGCCGTGCCTGCTCGACCACATTACGATTGACGAGCGAAACACCTGCGCCCGTGTCGATGACGAAGACAAACGGTCCGGCGCCGTTTACCCAACCCTGCGCCAACAGTCCGCGCTCGCGTTCATCCTTCAGACGAACCGGCGCGACCACGTCCGCTCGCTGAACACGCTGATGGGCGATTCCCTGACCCGGAATCGCCCATACAACGATTGCAACGATGAGAGTACTTAGAGCGATAGCAAGTTTAGCTTTACTCACTGCTCCGGACCTCTAAGTAATGGTTAGTAGTTCCGGTTGCGCTTGCGCAGCTTGTACGTCCACAGGGCCGAACCACCGCCGCCCGCGAGAGCACCAATCGCAGCGCCCTTCCCGCCGCCAATCAAGCCGCCGATCGCCGCACCAGCACCAGTACCCATCGCCAGCGTCAGCTTATCGCGGTGCTTGTCCCAGAAACTACGCTTACGAGGTTCGTAGTTGTAATAAACCCGATTCGACGACGCTCTGCTGGCGCTACTGCGGTAAACGACTCGTGCTGGAGCGCGGCGGCTCGACGTCACCGTTCGCTGTCCAGTCTCTGTTGCTGCCGCGAAACCATCGGCAAAACCGTTCTTGTACGCGGTCTGCTCACCAGCGGTGTTGAACTGCGCCGGAACCAGTTCGTTATCAGAAACCTCTTGCGCAGTCGGAGCTGTTTTAGCGGTGTCCTGTGCCGCGGCAGTTGTGGTCTCAGCCGAGGCCGGCTGACTCTTGTGCATTACCAGCGCGCCCACTGAACCACCGACGAGGGCGGCTATCAGCGCAACTGGAAGTAATTTGTTAGTCATAATCATCGCTTTGTTTCTCCTTGCTACTTGCTAAAGATCGAGTACTTCTCAAGCCGCCGAGTATTCAGCAAGCACCATTCCTCAATGTCGGGGTATTGGGTAGGGCGGGTAAGTGCCTGTAATTCTAGCAATGACAGCCGAAAAAATGTGAGTTGCAAGACATTTGCAAGATTGAAATACCCGATATGGAGTTTGGGTATTCGATATCGGCGTAAAACGAAACACGGATGAACGCGGAAAAAATCCGGATTCATCCGTGTGATTGTGGTTGAAGTCTTTGTTAAGCGGCGCGCTGGGCCGGTGCTTTGTTCAGCAGTTCGAGCGCTTTCTTCAACTGAAGATCCTCGCTCGCTGGTTTGGTCGACGGAGTTGTCGTGGCGTCGTGCTTGTCGTTCTGCTTGTCTGGTTTCGAGATCGCGTCATCGTCGTTGCCAGTCAGATCATCGGGGTCGACCGCGTCCGTAACTTCCTGGCCCTTCACTTCCACATTCGGAGTCACACCGGAGTGCTGACGATCTTCACCGAGGAACGTCTTGCCATTCGAGCTCGCCCATTTGACTGTGGTTAGCAACAGGCCGTCGCCGCCGCGTAATGTGAAGAGCTGCTGTTCCGTTCCAGCACCAAAACTCTTCTCGCCGACAACCTGGCCGCGATTGCGTTCCATGAGTGCCGAGGCAACGACCTCAGCCGCGCCCGCAGTACCGTTATCGATCAGGGCCACGACCGGTCCGTTGAATATCGTCAGTTTCGGATCTGCAGTGAACGTCTTCAGCGCTTTGCCTTCGCGACCGACAGTTTCGGCAAGCACGCCGTCTTTGATGAAGAGGTTTGCAACAGTCACGGCTTCACTTAAGGAACCGCCCGCTGTGTCGCGCATGTCGACGACGATCTTCTGCGCGCCCTGTTTGACTAGATCCTGCAGCCGAGTGCGAACATCAGCAGCTTCACCGTCTGCAAAACTGTTGATCCGGAGAATGCCGACTTTTGTCGCTTCGAGGCGTCCTTCAGCGCTGGCGGCGCGTGCGGCTCCACGCTTGACGCTGATCGTCAGCGGGCTCGAATTCGACCGCAAAATTCGCAGCTTTACTTCCGTCCCGGCGGCGCCGTTCAGGAGTTGTTTTGCGTCGTAAAGAGAAATGTCTCGGGTGGCTTTGTTATCGATGTACTCGATGATATCGCCGGCTTTGATTCCCGCTAGATCCGCCGGTGAGCCCTTCATCGGCGCGATCACGTAGAGATACGAAGCGACCTGTGAAAGCTCTGCGCCGATGCCAACGAGGTTGTCCTTGTTGCCGGCATTGAATTCCTTCACCTGGTCGGGCGTCAGGTAAGTCGAATATGGATCGAGGCCGTAGGCGAGGCCGCGCAAAGCACCTGCGCGAACCTTATCCATATTCGGGTCGTCCACGTAATCGCTCTGAATGTGCTGCAGCACACTCTCAAAAATTCGCAACTGCGCATTAGGATCATTGGCCGGCTGTTGCGCGCGGGTGGAAATCCAGCCACCAACAGCGGTATAGAGAGTCAGCGTTGCAGACAGCAGAGTCAGAATAAACTTGGTACGAAATGACATTTAGCTACCTCATCGATTACGTTAGAACCCGGCCCGTATAATACAGGCCACATTTACGGGGTGCAAGCAAAACGGGTTTCACGATCATCCCGTAAATCCTGTGAAATCTAGTGATCTTGCTCAACTAAAGTGGAAGTTACCGAACACCTGACCGGCCCTGTACTCGCTCTTGATCTCGGCGAGAAGCTCGTCGGCGTTGCCATCTCAGACGAGCGGCTGATCACCACCAAACGTCTTCCACCGCTGAAGCGCTCAAACTGGAAAAAACTTCTTCAGGACGTGCGGCACCTGCTGGAGCGTTTTGACGCGAAAACAATAGTGGTTGGTTTGCCGTTAAGTATGAACGGAAGCGAGGGCGACGCTGCCAAAAACGTTCGACGTGTGGCGCTGAACCTCGCGAAATCTGTCCAACAGCCGGTCTACTTACAGGATGAACGCTTGACTTCCCGTGCGGCGATGGAGAATTTAATAGCCGAGGGTGTGAAGCCTGACGAGATCCCGGCTCTGATCGACGGCGAAGCTGCGGCAATGATCCTGCGCGACTTTCTCGTAACGGATCAACAAAGAATTCGCGTCGATCCAAATCGAGCCAGCTGACACATTCCCCCTAACAAACATGAAACGGCTCATACTGTTGATAATCGTGGTTGGAATTCTGGCTGTAGCCAGCGCCGGGTTCTGGACGTACTCCAACCTGCACAAACCAATCACCCACGCGAAATCCGGACAGTACATTGAGATCCCGAAAGGTACTTCACCCGGCGCGATCGTCCATAAACTCGCCACGGAAGGCATAATCACGCATGAGTGGCCGTTAAGGCTTTACTTGAAGGCCACGGGCAAAGGCTCGACGCTGAGGGCCGGCGAATACGAGTTCCCTTCGCCGATCTCGCCGCTCGGCGTTCTCGCCAAACTCCAGCAAGGCCAACGACGGCTCGATCGCATCACGATCATCGAAGGCTGGACGCGTTGGGACATCGCCCGCGCGATGACGCAAGTGCCGGAGTTCGGACTGACAAGCGATGCTCAGGCATTAGAGTTAATGAATAACGTGAGCCTGATCAGCGACCTTGATCCTGAAGCTAAGAACCTCGAGGGTTATCTGTTTCCCGACACGTATGAGTTTTCACCTGAGACGACGCCTGCTGAGCTCGTGGAGATGATGGTGAAACGCTTTCGAAGTGTCTGGAAACCTGATTGGACCGAGCGCGCCCGCAGTCTTTCCTTCTCTCCACGACAAATCGTAACGATCGCTTCGATCATCGAGACCGAAGCGAAACTCGCCGACGAACGCCCGCTGGTCGCGTCCGTCATCTACAACCGTTTGAAGAAAAACATTCCTCTTGCGGTTGATTCGAGTGTGATCTATGCGTCGAAACTTGAGGGCAAGTGGCGATATGACGGCAAGGTTTATCTGAGCGACATTCAGCGGCGTTCCCCATACAACACTCGTCTGTACGCCGGACTTCCGCCCGGACCCGTTTCTTCACCAGGCGAGAGTTCGCTTCGAGCGGCATTGAATCCGGCCACATCAGACTATCTCTACTACGTGCGCAATCCCGATCGTGACGACGGTGCACACAACTTCTACAGCAACGACGCTGATTTTGAGACAGGCGTTCAAGCACTGCGACGCTGGGAACGCGAGCGCGACAAACGCGAGGCTGATAAGTAGCCACAAAAAGGCACAAAAAGCACAATGGATTTCTTTTACGAAGCACTAATTATTCCTTTGTGCTTTTTGTGCCTTTTCGTGGCCACTAAAGGCAACAATTTCTTTACTTCTACACTCTCAAACTCTGGCTTGTCTTTGATCGACCGTTAATCTATTCTCAGGTTTACGCTTCCCCTATGAAGTTCATTGTCAGTTCAAGCAAAGGGTATGAGCTATGCTGCGCATAATTACTGGTCTACTGGTGTTGATTGCCTGTTCAGTTCCAGCATTCGCACAGGCCGCAAAAGGTGTCGACAAGCAAAGCGAGCGCGTGCGCGACGGCGGCTCGGAACGAACGCCCGCGAATAACGGCAACAAGACCGACGTCGGCACAGGTCGCGGGATTGACTTCGGTCGGGGAAAGAGTAGCGAAACGCCGCCGCTTCCGAATCCTTATCGATTGAGTGGACGTCGCGACGTGATCATCAAGGCGATCCAGGATCTGATCCGCGATCAGAAAATGGTTGTCGATGAGTCAGCCTCGAGGCTTTCAGATGGCATCATCGTCACTCAGCCTTTCACTTTTACGAAAGGCGCGGTGGTTTCGGAAGCCGAGCTCAGCAGGTATGCAAACGTACCTGATTCGGGAGCAAGAGGATGGACGCGAGGTCGATACACTCTGACCGTTGAAGTTCAACCAATCGACGGCTCGACAGCGAACATCGCAGTTAATGCAAAGGTTGAAGGTCGCACTGACGGAGCCACTGGTGCTGAATGGACCACGTTACGGAGCAGCGGTCTTGCTGAAGATGAGTTTCTCGATGCACTCGTACTCGCCGTGACGGGCGCGCCGCCACCGGGACGAACCATACAGCCGCAGCCGTGAAGTTAAAGCACTACGTAAACTACTGATTCAATAATGAACGACCCCTTTCACCCTGAAGAAGCAATCGCGCGCGAGCGTGATTCAAGTAAACAAAAAATTCTTGCTGTTGTTTGCGCGGTAGGGTTAACCGCCATTCTCCTCGTCGCCTACGCCTACGTTCGCAAATTTCACGCGGAAAAAGTCGTCGCTGAAAACACACCGCCGCCCGTTGCGGAGAAAAGTCCGCCGCTGGCCCATGTGATCGTCGACGAGCCCACGCTTGATAAAGGCATGACGACGATTGGCGGAGTCGTCAAGAACATCTCGAAAAAGGAATTGAGCGGTATTTCCGTTGTTATCGAACTGCGCCGGCGCAAGGATGGCGGCATTGAAGAGAGTGCGCTGCCCGTTACGCCGGCTCAACTACAACCTGAGCAGGAAGGTTCTTATTCATTGAAAGTGCCGGCTCAGGATTTCGCCTCGATTCGTCTGGCAGGTTTGAAAGCTGATCCGCAGTCATCTTTAATTGCTTACAGCTCATCACAGGGAAAGAAGCGAACGCCGGAACGACTCGAGCCGAAGACGATCGTGGTTAAGCGCGCGGGCAAGCCAGGTGAGTTTATCAACACGCCGGACAACCCCGGACGCGTTCCGTAGTCTCCCACTTTAACGATTGAAGTTTTTGTTTAGGAGTCGGCGTGCCGATTGTTAAGGTGAACTCTCAGAGTCGAATAAAGCAATTTTCAACATACACGCTTGCGACATCGATCTTCATCGTGCTCTGTGCGGGCGTGGCCTTTTCTCAGGTTCCTGTTCAGAAGCCGTCTCCCACTCCTCCGCCGTCTCCCGTCGATGGAACGTTCAAGAATCCTGACGCGCCCTTAACAACGTTCGAAGAGGAGATGCGCGCGAAGCGTGAGATCAAGATTGCCGAAAAAGATCACGAGGAAAATCTGAATCGCGCTCGTGAGATCGGAGAGATTGGTAAACAACTAAAGGAAAGCGCAAAAAATAACTCCGCTGCCGATCGCGACTGCTTCAAAAAGATCGATCGTCTCGAGAAGCTCACGAAGAAAGTGCGCAGCGAAGCAGGTGGCGAAGACGAAGAGATAACGATTAATCCTCGTCCCACAGATCTTCCCGCAACGATCGAACAAATCGCCGAAGCTAGTGAAACTCTTTCGAAAGACGTGCAGAAGACACCGCGTCGCGTCGTGTCAACATCCGTGATAAGTAACGCTAACGTATTACTTGAACTGATCAAGCTGGCACGAGGCTTTTTCCATTAGCGGTAGCTTTGCCCTAAAAGTCAGAAAATGTGCTTGGACCGGGTCAGTACAGGGAGCGGTAGCGACCTGGTCAGTGATCAGCATGCGATATTTCCTAACGATTGTTGACTCCCATGATTTGACCAGGTCGCTACCGCTCCCTGTA
>DATNDM010000391.1:0-3239 GCA_035553235.1 Pyrinomonadaceae bacterium
CGGCGCTCGCAATCTTGTTGGCGCTGGCGTTGCTCGCGCTGTTGTGGGCCATACTCGAACGACGCCGGATCGTAGCGACGAGCGCGGCGCTGGTTGACGCGAACCGCGAGCTCGCCGACGCGCGTCTCAACCTTGCGAACGAAGCGGAACGTGAACGACGCCGCATCTCGCGCGACCTGCACGATCAAACACTCGCCGACCTTCGTCATCTCGCGTTGTTGACCGACCAGATCAAAACCAATGGCGACTCAACGGCGAGCCATCCGACGGGCGCGTTGCGAAAAGAAATCGAAGTGATTTCGCAGGAAGTGCGACGCATCTGCGAGGATCTCAGCCCGTCCGTACTGCAGAACGTCGGCTTTGCAGCGGCGCTCGAGTTTGCGTTGTCGCACGCGGTCCAGGATGCGCCCGCTGAAAAGCGCTTCGTTTACGAGTTTCACTGCGACGACGGTATCGAGGAACGAAGCGACCTGTCGCCGAGCGTTCAGATGCAGATTTATCGGATCGTGCAGGAAGCGGTGAACAACATCTGGCGTCACGCAGAGGCGACGGAAGTGAAAATGTTTGTGACGACCTCTGATCAGGACGACTTCTCTCTAAAGATTGAAGACAACGGCCGCCCGTTCAAATCGCAGCACACGAATTCAGAAGGCCGCGGACTCGCAAACATGCGCGCGCGTGCGAGCATGATCGACGCGCGCATCTCCTGGGAGCCGCGCGCGGAAGGTGGAACTGTGTTTACTTTGACGAAAGCCGCGACTGCGAGAGCATGAATTTTTACTCAATCACGCCCGATTCGTTGCTGATTTTAGCCACAAAGAAGCACAAAAAGCTCAAAAATAGCAGGACCCATTCTGAGCTTTTTGTGCTTCTTGTGGCCCAAAAAGGCTTCAATGCACGAACTTCTTAACATCGCGTCTGAGGTCGCCACGGCGATCAGTCAACACCGCCCGGTGGTCGCGCTCGAATCAACCGTGATCGCGCACGGCCTGCCGCGCCCCCAGAACCTGCAAACTGCGCATCGTTTGCAGGACATTGTTCGTGAAACGGGCGCGATTCCCGCGACGATCGCCATCATCAACGGCGAGCCATCTGTCGGACTCAACGACGATCAGATCGACGCGCTCGCGAACGCCAGTGACATCAAAAAAATCAGCACGCGCGACATCGCCGTCGCAGTTGCTCGAGGCTGGAACGGTGCGACGACCGTAGCTTCGACGACGTGGATCGCTCATCGTGCAGGCATCAAAGTTTTTGCGACCGGCGGCATCGGCGGCGTTCATCGTGGCTCACTGCCGGACGTCTCCGCGGATCTACCCGAGCTCGCACGCACACCGATGATCGTGGTCTGCTCGGGTGCGAAGATCGTTCTGGATCTGCCGGCCACGCGCGAGTGGCTCGAAACGCACGCCGTCACGGTTCTTGGTTATCAATGTGATGAGCTGCCGGCGTTCTATTCGCGGAAGAGTGGATTGCCCATCGACGCGCGCGTTGAATCCGCTGAAGACGTCGCGAACATCTATCGTGCGCAGCTCACGCTCGGGATTGAGTCAGCCTTGCTCGTGGTTGTTCCGGTGCCGGCGCAGTTTGAAGTGCGCGCGGAGGAATTGCAGATCGTATTGACAACGGCTTTGGAAGACGCCGAGTGGAAAGGCATCACGGGACCTGCGTTGACGCCGTTTTTGTTGAGCCAGATGGCGGAGCGAAGCGGTGGTTCGACCTTGCGCGCAAACATCGCCTTGCTCGAGAACAACGCGCGTGTTGCAGCCGAGATTGCGAGAGCCGTGGGTTAGATGTACTCTAGATTCTCCAGAACAATTCAGAAGATTTACGGAGGATTCCGATGGCGGACGATAAGAACAAGTGCAAAAATCCGAGTTGTACCTGCCCACCACAACCCGGCGGCAAATACTGTAGCGCATCATGCGAAGGCACCGGAGACACGATCGAACTCGATTGCGATTGCGGGCATGATGAGTGTGGCGGCAACTTCTAGCCACCGATTACACGGATTAACACGGATCAGTGTAACCCGTGTTAATCCGTGGCTAAATTAGTAAATAGCTGAGCTAGTTTCGGCCCAGTGCCCTCATCCTCGTGTTTGAAGAACACGTAAGTATCTTTCCACTTCTGCGCCTTTATTCGTTTGACCCACTTCACGAGCGCGGCTTTGCTGTATTTCACGCGGCGCAGACGCACGTAGCCCCAGTCAGCGGTCTTGAACGAATAACTCTCCGGCAATTCTTCGATGTCAGAAACACAAAACACTCGATTCTGACCGCGCAGTAACTCAACGACTTCATCATCAAACCACGTCGGATGTCGGAAATCGAAAACTGCGGGTGTCTCTGCCGGCAATTCCTTCAGAAATGCTTCGAGCCGTCTCAAATCTTTCTTCATGGTCTCCGGAAGCCGAAAGATCACTGCGCCCAAACGGTGCTCGAGCGGTGCTATTGTTTTCAGCAACACTTGTGTTTGTGAACTGGCGTTATTCAGTCGTCGGAAGTGAGTGATAGTCTGCGGCGCTTTGACGGAGAAACGAAAGCTCTCCGGCACCTGCGCTTTCCATGTTTCGATCATGCTCGGCTGCGGCGTGCGATAGAAAGTGTTGTTCAACTCGACCGCATTGAAGCGCGACGCGTAGTACGCGAGCATCTCCTTCGGCGAAATCGTTTCGGGATAGAAACGACCTTTCCACTCCTTGTAACTGTAACCACTGGTTCCAACGTACAGAGTCATGATTGAAATTTGTGCTTTTTGCGCTTTTTTGTGGCTATAAAGTATGGTACACAGGCACGCATGTCGAGCGTCCCTACAAACATCGAATCGGTCCTGCAGGAAGAGCGAGTCTTTCCGCCGCCCGAGTCTTTTTCACATCGCGCACACATTCAATCGATGGCGGAACTCGAACGCCTGCGCGCGGAGGCCGCGACGGATCCGGAAGCGTTCTGGGCTCGCATGGCCGAAGCGGAGTTGCACTGGTTCAAAACCTGGGACACGGTGCTGAAGTGGGATCCACCGCACGCCGAGTGGTTCGGCGGCGGCAAGATCAATATCTCTTACAACTGTCTCGACCGTCATCTCACCAGCTGGCGACGCAACAAAGCCGCGCTCATCTGGGAAGGCGAACCCGGCGAGACGCGTACGTTCACTTATCAACAACTGCACACCGAAGTCTGCAAGTTTGCGAACGTACTCAAACACGCGAACATTCAACGCGGCGATCGCGTCGCGCTTTA
>DATNDM010000392.1:0-6297 GCA_035553235.1 Pyrinomonadaceae bacterium
GTGCGTGTAAGACGCTTTGCCGCGATCGTTTTCAGCGAGGTGCTTGTTGATAATGCGACGGTTCTCGTCGAGCAGCTTCACTGGAATGCGACGTTCGGAAGTGGCGGTCGGCACTGAGAGACTGCTCTCCATGTTCTCAACGATTTTCAACGCGGGGCCGCGAATGGGGAGCACTTCGCCTTCGGGCTGCGGCTTCGCTGCTGGAGCTGGCTGTGGCGCCGGAGCGACGGTGGGTGCGGCGCTCGCTTTTGTGACCGCCGCCGCGCCGTCTCCGTCAGTTGTCGTGACGACAGCCGTTGCGCCGTTGCTCGTAAGCTCAGAGAAATAAGCGCGCCAGGAGTCGTCGACGAGTTCGGGGTTACTGCGGAATCGCTCGAGCAGCGTCTCGACGTAGGTGGCGTTGGCGCCGAATTCCTCAGCGATAACCTGGGACAAATCGGGTGTTTTTTGCTGACTCAAAATTGTTACCTCGGTAGGTCAAGACTAGCCACAAAGGGCACAAAGAGCAAATGAAGGCGGTTGCTTAATTTTTTGTGCATTTTGTGCCGTTTGTGGCTACTTCTCAACTAAAAACAGGAACTCTCGATTCGGTTTTTCCGCGTCGCGCACCCACTCGTTTGTCCAACGCATTCCGCCCATGACGTTTCGCTTGTAATCGACTTCCACCACCTCGATCAGATGCCCCGCGCTTCGAATCACATCGTTCAACTCGTCAGCCGTGGCGCGTCCGCCCGAACTGTAAGACAGAATCACGTGTCTCGCTTTCGTCTCTCGCAGAAGTCGCTCGATCGCGTCGACGACGATGAGTCGCCCAGCCTCGTTCCTTCTGAATTCTTCAAACACCGACGCACTCACGACGTCGCTCGTGTCTGCACGCCGGTTTGCCTTGCCGAACAGCGGAGCGCGATCGAAGAGGCAGATCGACGTCCAGAGATGATAGTAAGCAGCGTAACGCACGCGCGAAGGCGGCATCTTGTCGTTGTTCGAACCGTACGGCGGATCGTAGTAAGCCAGATCCGCGTCAATCGATTTAACGAGGTCGAAAATATCCGCGTTATAAACTTCGTGCTCGCGTGTCTTCGAAATGAGTCGCGGCACGCGCAGTTTCATCTCGCGATATGAACGCGGTGACCAGTCGTTCAGGTAAGAAGCGTAATGACCAATCGTGCTGTCGACTTCGTCCATCGCGAGGATCAGGCTCGTCAGCGCGACTGCTTTTTCGTAGCCGCTCAATTGTTCGATCTCTTCCCGGACGGCATCGAGCTTGAGAGTGTTGTGTCGTTGCCACGGTTTCTTTGTTTCACCGGCGTAATGCTCTGTAAACCATCCGTGCTTACCGGGAAGCGAGTTGAGATGGTCGACCAGCTTTTGGTAGCGCTCGCGCGGATGAGGATTCAACAAGTAACATTCACCGAAGACCCTGGACCATACGGCGATGTCGTTGGCAATTACGCGATAGCCGCATTGCGCGAACGCCTGCGAAACGCGTGTCGTGCCTGAAAAGCCGTCAAACACGGTGCGCGGTTCAACTCTGCCCGCGAGCTCGAGGATGTGAGGCAGCAGCTTCAGCTTTGAACCCGCGTACTTGATGCCTTCGGTTGATGGAGTTGTTGATACCATTTAAAGTATCGTACGCTTTGGCCTTGCACAAAAAGTGCCGAATTATTGATTTCTCTGCGCTGCCTCTGCGTTCTCTGCGTCTCTGCGGTTAACTAATTCAGCAATAACTCACCGCAGAGACGCAGAGGACGCCGAGGTGGCGCAGAGAAAAGCAATGTCAGCGACTTTTTGTGCAAAGCCGTACGCTTTCGCAGTACCCGCATAAACACAATGGAACAAGCAGCCGAACCACGTACAAGACTCAGGACAATTGTAGTGTTTGCAGCGCTCTTCGCCATCTTCGGCGCGGTCGTTGTCTTCGCTTACTTCTCGACGTTCTCGCGTCCAGTGACGACCGTGATACTCGTCCGCCACGCCGAGAAAAAAATCGAACCAGCCAATCCCGATCCCGATCTGACGCCCGAAGGTGTTGAGCGCGCGCAGGAGATCGCGCGCGAGTTTGGCGGCGCCGGCATCAACGCGATCTACGCCACGCAGTACAAGCGCACGCAAGAAACTGTCAAACCTCTGTCGGATCGCACCGGCGTGCCGGTGACGGTGCTCGACTCGAATCAGACGAATGAACTACTGAAACGAATTCAAACCACCCATCGTGGCCAGACAATCTTCATCGCTGGGCACAACAATACGGTTCCCGCAATGGTGTCTGAGCTGAGCGGCGAAACTTATCCAACAATTCCCGACACCGAGTACGACAATCTCTACATCGTCACGATCTATCGTTCCGGCAAAGCCAAGGTGTTAAAGCTGAAGTACGGAAACAAATAACTTAATCCGCCTTTCGTCAGCGTAATCCGTGGTTGAAAATATGAAGAATAAAACGACCCGCCGCACATTTGTAAAACTGCTTCCAGCGCTCGGCGCTGCCGGTCTCACCGCCACAAAACTACCACTCGACACGTTCGCCCAAACACCATCTCCTTCGCCGACTCCGCCACTGCGCGTCACCAAAGAGATGATGCACCAGGCGGAGAAGCTGATCGGGATCGAGTTGACCGACGCGCAGGAAGCGATGGCGCTCCCCAGTGTCAATCGCAATCTCGACGCATACGAGGCGAACCGGAAGATCGATGTGCCGCTCGATACCGAGCCCGCGATCGCATTCCATCCGGCGCGGGCTAAGAAGGAATTGTACGCACCGAAACGGAAGTTCCGTTTCGGAAAAGTCGAGGCGCCGCAGTTCAACAACGTCGAAGAACTCGCGTTTGCGACTGTTCCGCAACTTGCCGAATTGATTCGCACGCGGCGCATAACTTCAACCGAGCTCACGAAAATGTATCTCGACCGGCTGAAGAAGTATGGACCAAAGCTGCTCTGCGTCGTGACGTTAACCGAAGATTTAGCGCTCAAACAGGCCGCGGCCGCCGACGCTGAAATCAAGCGCGGCAAGTATCGCGGCCCGCTGCACGGAATTCCGTGGGGCGCGAAAGATCTGTTTGCGACTAAAGGCATCAAGACGACGTGGGGCGCGGAGCCGTATCGCGATCAGGTCATCGATTACGACTCGACCGTCGTCGAGCGACTGAACGACGCCGGCGCGGTGCTCGTCGCGAAGCTGTCGATGGGCGCACTCGCGCAGGGCGCGCGCTGGTTTGGCGGCGTCACGCGAAATCCGTGGCAGCCTGACGAAGCACAGACCGGATCCAGCGGTTCGTCGGCTGGTCCAGCGGCGGCAACAGCGGCGGGACTCGTCGGGTTCTCGGTCGGCACTGAGACGCTCGGCTCGATTGTTTCGCCTTCATCGCGCTGTGGCGTCACGGGCCTGCGTCCGACGTACGGCCGCGTGAGTCGTTACGGAGCGATGGGATTGAGTTGGACCATGGACAAGATTGGTCCGATTTGTCGTGGCGTTGAGGATTGTGCCGCGGCGTTGCACGCCATGTATGGCCCGGACGGCAAAGACATCACGGTCGGTGACGCGCCGTTCAACTGGAATCCCGATACGAACATCAGCACGTTGCGCATCGGCTATCTGAAGACGGAGTTTGAGCCGAACATTGGCGGCACGTCGCAGCCACCGGTGGGGTCCGAACAACGTCGCACACTCTACAAAGAGGCGCTCGCAGTGCTCGAGAAAGCAGGCGCGAAGCTGGTACCGATCGAGTTGCCGAAATTCGGGGCCGGCTCGTTGCGCTTCATTCTGTCTGCCGAAGCGGCGGCGGCGTTTGACGACATCACGCGCGACGGGCGGGTCAACGAGTTGTCTGGACAAGCGCCGTTTGACTGGCCCAACACGTTTCGCACCTCGCGATTTATTCCAGCAGTTGAATACTTGCGTGCTCAGCGAGCTCGTACGTTGCTGATGCATGAAATGGAGAAGCTGATGTCGCAGTGGGATGTCTTCGTCAGTCCTGCGCCGGGCAGCGCGAGTTTGTTAGTGACAAATTTGACGGGACAGCCGGCGGTGGTGGCGCCGTGCGGCTTCGTGAACGATTTACCGATCGCGATCATGTTTACGGGCGGCGTTTACGATGAGGTGTCGCCGTTGCGCGTCGCGCTGGCGTTCGAGCGCGCGACGAAGTGGCATACGATGCATCCGAAACTGTAACCACGGGGCTTTGCCTCAAAAGTCGGGATGGACCTTGGATCGGGTCAGTACAGGGAGCGGTAGCGACCTGGTCAAACCATAGGAATCAAGAATTATTAGAAATATCGCATGCTGATCACTGACCAGGTCGCTACGGCTCCCTGTACTGACCCCAACAATGATTTCCTGACTTTTGAGGCAAAGCTTAACCACGGATTTACGCGGATTTATGAGGTAAGGTGATTTGAAAGGCTGAGCCTTTCCGGAGTTCGCTTTGGATTTGCACCGATCCGCCGCGCGCTTCCACGGTGGTTTTGACGACGTCGAGACCGACGCCGCGGCCGGAGATTTCTGAAATTTCAGATGCGGTGGAGAAGCCGGGTTCGAAGAGACGTTCGAGGGTTGGTTTATCGATGCCGCGGCCGTCGTCGGTTACTGTGATTGTGAGTTGCTCTTGATCTGTTGTGGCGCTGATGGTGACGGTTCCGCTCGCTTCAATGCCGTGATGAACCGCGTTGCGGACGAGGTGGATCACGCAATCGGCGACGGGGTCGTCCAACGAAATTTCAGTGCCGCGTAGATTGAAGTTGATATTTTTTCCCAGCGTCGCGGCGGTCGATTCTCCTGCGCGCAAAATCCGATCCCACAAGTTCCCCGTTTTAAGATTTATCCGCTCGACGGTTACGTTCGGCGGGAGTTCTTCTCGATTTTCATTTCGTGTTGCATAAAGGATCCTGAAGTTGATCTGATCGCCTTCGACTCTCGGAGCCACCGATATCACCTCGCCATCGCGGCTCAGTCTCGCTTTCAAATTTTGAAACTGCTGATCGAAATCTGCCTGGTCGAAGCTTGTCTGTACGAGAAAGAGTTTCGCACCTTCTCGAAAAGACTGCCGCAACGCATGTTTCTCTTGCGGGTTGAGAGAACTCGAGAACTCATCAGGGATCGGAACACATTCGGACAGCGTGGCAGAGGTTTCGGTGAGTTGTTGCAGCGTGCGATTGTCGAACGTTGATTCGCCGGTACGAAGCGAATAAAGCACACTCTCGAGCTCGTGTGCCGCGCGGCTCAGGTCAGTGAGTCCGTCAGCGGCGGCGACGGCTTTGAGGCTGTGCACCTGTCGAAATAATGAATCGAGCTGTTTGCGCGTGGTGGGGCCGTCGGACGAAGAGGTGCGTAGTTCTGCGAGGCTGGTCTTTATTTGTTCAAGCTTGTCTTCGAGGTCCGACAAATTTTCTACTCATGTTCGCTGGCGGAGTCGCTGGATTCAGGCTCAGAGTCTTCCGCCTCAGGCTGAACATTTTTCTGCGGTTGCTGTTCGTCGAGATCGCGTTTGATGGCATCGAGAATGCCGTTGATGAACTGAGTCGCTTCGTAGGTTGAGAAACGACGCGCAATCTCGAGCGCTTCGTTGATTGCGACAGTACGTGGCGTCGGCTCGTACAGGAATTCGTAGACCGCGAGACGAAGGATATTGCGATCGACGACAGCCATGCGCGAGATACGCCAGTGTTCGGCGCGTGAACGGATGCGCTCGTCGAGCAACTCGAGATTTGCGAGTGTTCGTGAAGCCAGACGTGTGGCGAATTCCCGCGCCGTCGCGTCGAGGTCAGTTTCTCCAAGCTCCGCCCAATAGCAGCGGACGACCTCGGCCGCGGGCATTTCGGCAACATCAGCCGCAAAGAGCATTTGCAAGGCACATTCACGTGCCTTACGTCGCGAACCCATAAAGTATTACCAAAAACTGTTAAGCCACAAACCTTATCCACAGATTACACAGATTCCGTTTTCGATCCGTGTAATCTGTGTAATCTATGGATAAGTTTGTGGCCTCACTCGAATGCTTCCTTGTAAAGATTTACTAATTCTACCGCCGTCATGGCGGCTTCGAACCCTTTGTTCCCGAGTTTCACACCCGCACGATCAAGCGCCTGATCGACTGTATCGGCTGTAACGATTCCGAATACGACCGGCAACCCGCTCGTCAAACCTGCATGTGAAATGCCACGCGCAACCTCGCTCGCGATGTAATCGAAATGCGGCGTTTGACCGCGAATGATCGTGCCGAGACAAATGACTGCATCGAATTTCCTTGACTGCGCGAGTCGCAACGCCAGCAGCGGAATCTCAAAAGCGCCCGGCACGCGATA
>DATNDM010000393.1:0-4729 GCA_035553235.1 Pyrinomonadaceae bacterium
TGGATCGGGCCTCGGCTGTTTTGATACTCAATTCGACCCAGACCGGCAGGCCCGAAACGATCATGGAGGGTTCGATCATCAGCGCCAAGCGCACTGCCGCGAGTGCTGCGTTGGCTGCTTCCACTTTACTATCGGGCCGGAAGGTCACGAGCGTCGGAATGCTGGGCTGTGGTCCAATCAATTTCGAGACGGCCAGATTTCTCAGCGTGGTCTGTCCGGGATTGAAGAAGTTGATGATCTACGATCTCAACAGCGAACGCGCTAACCAGTTCGCGAGTTTTTGCCGGAACATGTTTGACGAGATTGTCGTGGCGCAAGATCCTCGCGAGGTGCTCAAGAACAACTCGCTCACGGCATTCGCTACCACCGCCATCAAGCCGCACATTTTCGATCTTGCAGATTGCGCGCCGGGAACCATCATCCTGCATACCTCGTTGCGAGATCTTTCTGCTGAAGCGATTCTCACTTGTGACAACGTGGTGGATGACGTGGACCACGTGAGTCGTGCGCAAACTTCGATTCACCTGGCTGAACAACTCGTCGGCAACAGATCCTTCATTCGCTGCACTCTCGGCGAGATTCTGTTGGGACGGGCCAAAGCGCGCGAGAGTGATCAGGCGATAACCGTCTTCAGTCCTTTCGGGCTTGGCATTCTCGATATGGCGGTTGGCAAACTCGCGTGCGATCTCGCCATGAAAGAGAACGTTGGCTCGACGATCACTTCTTTCCTGCCCATGCCGTGGATGGAAACAGCGAGCGAAGCCGGCGTGGCTGCCACAGCCATTCACTCGTAACTCTTAATCGCCCAATGGCTTTGCCTTAAGAGCGAGGATTGTTTGTTGGATACGGTCACAGCTTTGCACAAAAAGTCGGTGACATTGCTTTTCTCTGCGCCACCTCGGCGTTCTCTGCGTCTCTGCGGTGAGTTATTGCTGAATTAGTTAACCGCAGAGACGCAGAGAACGCCGAGGTGGCGCAGAGAAATCAACAATTCGGCACTTCTTGTGCAAAGCCTCGCTACACGAGCTACGCACCCGCCCGCTATCGCAGGTGGTACCGACCGTGTCCAATATGAATTCCTCTTCTCTAATGCACAGAAGAATCAGGTGCATGGTCTATGTCCAGCCCAACATCGCTCAATTCCAATAACTTGTCGGAACAGTTTTATCAACCCGCAACTTTGATCGAGCTGTTGCGTTGGAGAGCACTGTGCGAGCCAGGCAAGGTGGGCTATACCTTTCTGGCAGACGGCGAGTCGCAGGAAGTTAGTCTGACCTACGGCGAGCTGGACCGGCAGGCGCGCGCGATTGCGGCTCGACTCCAGAAATTGACTGTGCGCGGCGATCGCGCCCTGCTGCTCTATCCGCCGGGACTCGACTACGTCGCTGCGTTCTTCGGTTGTTTATATGCCGGGCTGATCGCCGTCCCTGCCTACCCACCAGATCCCTCGAAGTTCAGCCGCAGCCTGCCACGCCTGCAAACGATGGTTGCAGATTCAAACGCGACCGTCACGCTAACTCCGGAAGCGATTCTGACTCGGGCTAGTGCACTCCTGGAAGAGTCACCGCTGCTTCAATCTTTGAACTGGATGTCGTTCGATAACATCCCGGAAGGGGTGGAAAACGAGTGGCAGGAAAACTTCGGAAGCAGCAACGAACTGGCCTTTCTGCAATACACGTCCGGTTCCACCGGGGCCCCCAAAGGCGTGATGCTCAGTCACGAAAATCTGCTGCATAACGCGAGTCTCGTATATCACGGCGTTGAGCACAGCAGTACCGACAAATACGTTTCGTGGCTGCCGACTTTTCACGACATGGGATTCATGGCCGGAATCCTGCAACCACTCTATGCCGGAATCCCGGTTGTTTCGATGTCGCCGGTCGCGTTCCTCCAACGTCCGCTTCTATGGCTGCAAGCGATCTCACGTTATCAGGCAACGACGAGCGGTGGTCCAAACTTCGCCTACGATCTCTGCCTTCGCAAGATCACACCCGAACAGCGTGCGGAACTCGATCTCAGCCGCTGGACGGTAGCTTTCAACGGCGCCGAGCCGATTAGCACGGACACTCTGGAAAGATTTTCCGAGACGTTTGCATCGTGCGGCTTCCGGCGCGAGGCTTTCTATCCGTGTTACGGATTGGCCGAAGCGACTCTCATCGTAACTGGCAGCGCAAAGGCGAAACCACCTGTGGTGAAGAACGTTGCCGCCCACGCACTCGAGAACAATCTCGCAGTCGAAGCAGCGAGCGACGACGAAGCGCACCCGATCGTCGGATGCGGTCACGTGTTGCTGGACCAGAAAGTGGCGGTGGTCCACCCGGAAAAACTGACGAGGTGCAAGCCAGGAGAGGTTGGAGAGATCTGGGTTTCAGGAGCGAGCGTTGCTCAAGGTTATTGGGGCAAACCTGAGGAATCGGAACAAACTTTTCACGCCTACACGCTTGACACCGGTGAAGGTCCATTTCTGCGGACCGGTGATCTGGGATTTGTAAGTGATCGCGAACTCTACGTGACCGGGCGGCTCAAGGACCTGATCATCATTCGTGGTCTCAATCATTATCCGCAAGACATCGAGTCGTCTGTCGAACGAAGTCATCCAGCGCTGCGTAAGGGTTGTGGCGCGGCGTTCTCCATCGACGCCGAGGGTGAAGAACGGCTCGTGATCGTGCAGGAGCTCGATCATCGACAGCAGCCGGATCTAACCCAGGTTCTGGACAACATTCGCGCCGCAGTTGCAGAGGAGCACGAACTTCAAGTCCACGCAATCGCTTTAATAAAGGCTGGACGAATCCCCAAAACAACCAGCGGCAAGATACAACGCCGTGCCAGCCGGGCGGCGTTCCTCGCTGGAAAGTTGGAAGTCATTGCCGAGTGGCGCGCCAATGCCGCGGCGCCGGCTCACAAGAATGAGACCCCTGCGCCGCAGCACACGGAACTAAGCATTGCGACATGGCTGGTTTCGCAGGTGGCGGCGCGCAGCGGCATGGCTACCGACCAGTTAGGCATCACGCAACCCATCGCTCGCTTTGGATTGGATTCACTGGCCGCCATCGAGTTGATGCACGGCATTGAAACTGAATTCGGCGTAGTCCTGCCCCTCACGAGCTTCCTGCAAAGCTACAGCATTGCTGAACTCGCAACTCAAATCTCGGGACTCGTAAAAGCAGCTTCATCCAAGCCGCAGGGTTTGGTCTGCTCCAGTGCCATTGAATTCCCACTCTCCTACGGTCAGCGAGCGCTCTGGTTCCTGCACAACCTGGCGCCCGAAAGTCCGGTCTACAACATTTCCGCGGCTGTAAAAATAGCAACCGGCATTGACGTCGATCAGTTTCGGCGAGCATTTGAGCAGATCGTTGATCGACACGCCGTGCTGCGGACGACCTTCTCGGTCGTAAACGGCGAGCCGGTGCAAAGAGTGCACGCAGATCGCGCCTTCGATTTTCGCGAAGAGGATGCCGTGGACTGGAGTGAAGAGTTGCTCCGCCGGCGGTTGGTGTTGGACGCGAATCATCCGTTCAACCTGGAGCATGGGCCAATGCTCAGAGTCTCCCTCTATCGCAGATCAAGTGACGAGTATGTCTTGCTGCTGGTGGTCCATCACATTGCCGCTGACTTTTGGTCGCTGGCAGTGATCTTGAATGAACTTAGAGAGCTATACAGCGCGAAAGACGCTCGAGTTGATCTAAACGCGCCAGTGTCTTCCTACGCAGACTACGTTCAGTTTCAGACAGAGACTCTAACGAGCAGTGAGGGTGAGCGGCTTTGGACCTACTGGCAAAAGCAATTGGCCGGTGTTCCTCAAGTCTTGAACCTGCCGACCGATCGTCCCAGACCGCCGGTGCAAACTTATCGGGGCAGTTCGTTCACGTTCAAGGTAAACGAGGAGCTGACAAAGAGGCTGAGAGAGTTGGCCCAGCATCGCGGGTCCACGCTTTACATGACGCTGCTCGCGGCGTTTCAACTGGTCATACATCGCTACACCAACCAGGATCAATTCCTCGTCGGTTCACCAACGGCCGGCCGCGACCGGGCACGCTGGGCCGATTTGGTGGGCTACTTTGTTAATCCGGTTGCTCTGCGCGCGGATTTTTCTCACGACTTAACATTCGCTGAGTACCTCGACCGAGTGCGCGAAACTGTTCTGGGAGCTTTCGAGCACCAGAACTTTCCGTTTCCGCTGCTGGTGGAGCGGCTCCAACCCGAGAGAGATCCCAGCCGCTCGCCGCTGTTCGAAGTAGTATTCGCGCTTCAGAAAACGCACGGACCGGCGGCGAAGAGTCTGTCGTCATTCGCCCTCGGCGAATCGGGCGCGCGCTTCAAGCTCGGCGATCTGCCGCTCGAGACTCTGGCTTTGGATGAGCGTGTGGCCCAATTTGATCTGACGCTCATGATGTCAGAAGAGGAAGATAATCTCGCGGCTTCTTTGCAGTACAACGCCGACCTTTTCGATCACCAGACCACGGAACGAATGGCGACGCACTTCCAGACCTTGCTCGAAGCCATCGTCACAGATCCGCAACAGCACTGCTCAGCCCTGTCGCTATTGCCCCCATCCGAATCGCAACGGATGCTCAGCGAATGGAACGATACCGGTTGCGATTACGCAGCAGACGCCTGCGTTCACTCACTCTTCGAAGCACAGGTGCAGCAAACGCCCGATGCGCTCGCGGTGGCCTGCGGCCCACGGTCGTTGAACTATGAGGAATTAAATGCGCGCGCTAATCAATTG
>DATNDM010000394.1:0-23242 GCA_035553235.1 Pyrinomonadaceae bacterium
ACTTCTGCCGCGAGATCCTGCCGCGGATCCGGCAGGCCGAGCCCGACGCCACCCTCAGCATCGTCGGCCGCGCGCCGACGCCCGCGGTGAGGAGACTCGCCGCCATTCCCGGCGTCGAGGTGACGGGTCGGGTCGACGACGTACGGCCGTACATCGCGCGGGGCGCGGTCTACGTCGTGCCGTTGCGCATCGGCGGCGGCACGCGATTGAAGATCTTCGAAGCGATGGCGATGGAAAAGCCTCTCATCTCGACCACGATCGGCGCTGAAGGCTTGCCGCTCACGAATGGCGTCGAGTTGTTGCTCGCGGACGAGCCCGCGACGTTCGCGGATGCAGTGGTTCGGGTTTTGACTGACGAGGCGTATGCGAAAGAGTTGGGCCAGAGAGCGGCGGTCGTGGTGAGAGAGAACTTTGGCTGGCAGTCGGTTACTGAGCGCTTTATTTCAATTTGCAATAAGACTTTTTTACCGCGGATGAACGCAGATGAACGCACATCTGCGTCATCCGCGTTCATCCGCGGCTAAAACTTTTAAGAGGACTGTTGATGAAGATAAGCATCTTTGGTATCGGGTATGTCGGCTGTGTTTCCGCGGCGTGCTTCGCGCATGCCGGCCACGACGTCATCGGCGTCGACGTCAATCCCACCAAAGTAGACATCATCAACAGCGGCAAGAGCCCGATCGTCGAACCGCAGATGAACGAGTTGATTCAGGACGTCGTGAAGTCAGGCAAACTGCGCGCGACTACCGACTCGCTCGAAGCCGTGAAAGCTTCCGACATCTCGCTCGTCTGCGTCGGCACGCCGAGCAAGCCGAACGGCAGTCTCGACCTGGGCCACGTTGGGCGCGTGTGTGAAGAGATCGGCGCGGCACTCGCCACCAAAGACACACATCACACGGTCGTCATTCGCAGCACGATGCTGCCGGGCAGTATTGAGTCAGTGGCCCAGCCCGCGCTCGAAAAGACTTCGCGAAAGAAAGCGGGAAAAGAGTTCGGTGTGTGCGTGAATCCGGAGTTTCTGCGTGAAGGCACGTCAGTGAGAGACTTTTACGCGCCGCCTTTCACGCTCATCGGCGCCGACGACGAAGAAACCGCAACCATCGTCAGCGAGCTTTACTCAAACATCGATGCGCCCGTGTTCACCACGAGGATCAAAACTGCCGAGATGGTGAAGTACGTCTGCAACTGTTTCCATGCTTTGAAAGTCAGTTTCGCAAACGAGATCGGAAACATCTGCAAGGCCCTCGAACTCGACAGTCACGAAGTGATGAAAGTCTTTTGCGCCGACACGAAGCTCAATCTTTCGCCGTACTATCTCAAGCCCGGTTTCGCGTTCGGCGGTTCATGTTTGCCGAAGGATCTGCGCGCGGTCAGTTACAAAGCGAAGGAACTGGACGTCGAAGTCCCGGTGTTGTCCGCGATCACGGCCACAAACAAACTCCAGGTCGAGAAGGCGCTCGACATGGTGCTGCGCACGGGCAACAAACAAGTGGGCGTGCTCGGTTTCAGTTTTAAAGCAGGCACCGACGACTTGCGCGAGTCGCCGATGGTGACGCTGATCGAGACCCTGCTCGGCAAAGGTCTCGAGCTCGTGATTTACGATCGCGACGTTTCGCTCGCGCGACTCTTCGGCTCGAACAAGGCTTACATCGAAGAAGAGATCCCGCACATCGCGAAGCTCATGCGCGGCACGATCGACGAGGTGCTGGAAGCGGCGAACACGATCGTCATCGGTAATCGTTCGGAAGAGTTTCGGCAGATCGAATCGCGCTTGCGGCCGGACCAGACTGTAATCGACCTCGTGCGGCTTTTTGATCGAACTTCGGGCGACGGTTACCAGGGAATCTGCTGGTGAGATTCCGGCCGAAGATTCTCAAAATCGTTAGTTGCTGCATTTTGATTTGGCCGTTCGCAGCGTGGGCGGGCGCCAGGTATTTGATAAAGGAAGCTCCGCTCGACAAAGCGGACGTGATCGTCGTCCTGAGCGGTTCAGCGACGTTCAAGGAACGCACGCGCGAAGCGGCGAGATTGTTTTTCGCGGGTCGCGCGCGGCGCATTTTGATCACGAACGATAACGAGCAGGGACCGTGGTCCAGTTCGGACCAACGCAACCTGTTCTTTTACGAGCGCTCGCTCGAGCAGTTGAGAAACGCGGGCGTGCCGTCGGAGAGCATCGAAGTTTTGATGCAGCCGGTGACGAGCACTTATGACGAGACGGAAGTCGTCAGAAACTATGCTCAACAGCACGGCTTGCACTCGATTTTGATCGTGACCTCCGCGTATCACTCGCGCCGCGCTTTATGGGTGTTCACGCGGGTATTTCGAGATACAGCCATTCAAATCGGTTTGGACGCGGTGCCGCCCGGACAGCAGTCGCCGCCGCCCGCGACGTGGTGGCTCAGGTTGCGAGGTTGGCAACAAGTGCCGACTGAGTATGTGAAGATGGTTTACTACTTAATCCGTTATTAATCTGTGTAATCTGTGTAATCTGTGGTTAAGTTCAACTATGACGACGAACACGAACGCAGCTGAAATCGCGCGCGGAGAGCGCTTCGAATTCGGGCAGAACTGGTCGCAGTTCCTGGCGAGTGTCGACGCCGAGCGCATTCAGCAGGCGGAGCAGTCGCTCAAAGAGATGCTTGAACTCGACTCGCTCGAAGGCAAGACGTTTCTCGACATCGGCTCGGGCAGCGGCCTGTTCAGCCTCGCCGCGCGTCGACTCGGCGCACGTGTTCATTCGTTCGACTTCGATCCGAAGTCCGTTGCCTGCACACGCGAGTTGAAGAAGAACTACTTTGGCGACGACGATTCGTGGCAGATCCAGGAAGGATCAGCGCTCGACACGGACTTCATGAGCTCGCTCGGGCAATACGACATCGTTTATTCGTGGGGCGTGTTACATCACACGGGCAATCTGTGGCTCGCGATGGAAAACGCGCAGGCCCGCGTGGCGCCCGGTGGAAAGTTGTTCATCGCACTCTATAACGACACCGGGAGCCAGAGCGCGCGCTGGCACTGGATTAAAAAAACGTATTGCAGCTTGCCGGGAGTTTTGAAGATGCCGTTCGCCGTGCTCGTCACGATTCCAGGTGAAGTGAAGCTCATGACCAAGTCAGTGCTCCTGCTGAAGCCGCGAATCTACATCGACTCGTGGACCATGTATCGCCGCAATCGCGGCATGACGAAGTGGCGCGACATCATCGACTGGGTGGGCGGTTATCCGTATGAAGTGTCGACACCGGATCAGGTATTCGATTTCTGTAAAGCGCGCGGTTTTCAGTTGACGAAACTGAGTTGCGGAAATGTTGGACTGGGATGTAACGAGTTTGTTTTTGAGAGGAAGTAAGCCGCGGATCTTCGCAGATAAACGCTGATCTGCGTTCATCCGCAAAAATCCGCGTCAAAATAGTAACGTGCATCTATCAAAGCCGCTGGTGTTGCTGAGTGTTCTGGCTGTCGTAGGAACGATGGGCGGTGTTGTTGCGTTCAGGCTAAGCAGAGGCACGTTCACCGAAAGCGTTCAGAACGGCAAACGCATTCTCAACGTCGGCCCGCGCGATAGCCTGCAAGCGGCGCTCGACGCGGCCAACTACGGCGACACGATCGTCGTCCAGGCAGGTGCGGCCCTCACCGGCAACTTCACCCTCCCTAAAAAAAGCGGCACCGGCGAGATCGTGATTCAGAGTTCGCGCATCAGCGAATTGCCGGAAGGCAAGCGCGTCAAACCGTCTCAATCCGCCTTGTTCGCGAAACTGCAAACGACCAACGCCGAGCCTGTGATCACGACAGCGCCCGGCGCCCATCATTACCGTTTCCAGGGCATCGAGTTTTCGCCCAGCAGCGCGAGTAAGACTGTTTATGATGTGGTCCGTCTCGGCGAAGGTCGAAAAGAGCAGAAGACGCTCGACGCAGTGCCACATCATCTCGTGATCGATCGTTGTTACATTCACGGCTTCGATACACAGGATTCGCAGCGTGGCATCAACCTGAACAGCGCCGAGACGACCATCAGCAACTCCTACATCTCCGACATTCACATGGTGGGCATCGAGGCGCAGGCGATCGCCGGCTGGAACGGTCCCGGGCCTTTTCACATCATCAACAACTACCTCGAAGGCTCGACGCAAAACATCCTGTTTGGCGGCGCCGACCCGGCTTCCGAGGCGTTTATCCCGTCGAACATCGAGATTCGTGGCAACCACTTGTTCAAGCCAATGTCGTGGAAAGTCGGACATCCGACTTACGCGGGCAAGCACTGGACGGTGAAGAATATCCTCGAATTGAAGGACGCGAAGAACGTCGTTATCGACGGCAACGTACTCGAGAATTGCTGGACTGACGGACAGACAGGCATTCCCATCCTGTTCACGGTACGGAATCAGGAAGGCTCAGCGCCTTACTCGGTCATCCAGAACGTCACCTTCACGAACAACATCGTGCGCAACGCTGAAGGCGCGATCAATTTCCTCGGCAGCGACAACGAAAAACCATCGCAACGTTCGAGCGTAGCAATCATCAGCAATAACCTGTTCGTCGACATTCACGGACCATTCCTCACGTTGAACGGCTTCAATAACGTCAGCATCACGCACAACACGCATATGCAGACCGGCAACATCGCCATCCTTTACGGCACGCCGGCACAGCAGTTTGTCTATCGCGACAACCTCACGATTCGCGGCAGCAAAGGGTATGGCGTGTTTGGCGATGCGACCGGCGAGGGCAATGTGGCGCTGAAGAAGTTCGTGCCCGACTGCGTCTTCAAGAACAATGTTTTGATCGGCGCGGACGCGGCGCTTTATCCGAAAGAAAATCAGTATCCCGCCTCGATCGATCAAGTCGGGTTTGTGAATTTCGAAAAGGGCGACTATCGCCTCGGCCCAGGCAGTCCTTACAAAAAAGCTGCCTCGGACGGCCAGGCAGTTGGAGTTGATTGGGACAAACTGAACTTCAGCGCGAAAACTGTCGAATGACGAACCAGCCGGCAAACCCGAAACCACCATTACGCATTGGATTCCTACTTGACTCGCTTACTCAACCACGTTGGGTTTTCAAGATCATCAATGACATTAAATCGTCCGGCTTTGTACAGATCTGTCTGGTCGTAAAAAACGAAGCGGAAGACAGCCAGGCGCGTGGGCGTCTACAGAGTTACTGGAAGAACAGAAATTATTTGCTGTATGCGCTTTACAACCGGGTTGACGCTCGCACCTCGTTGCCGGAAGAGAATGCGTTTGAGGAAGTCGATACTGCGGAACTGCTTGCCGGCGTACCGGTTTTGGGCGTAAAGCCGATCATGAAGAAGTTCTCTGACTGGTTTCCGGATGACGCCGTCGAGGAGATTCGCAGCTACGATTTGGACGTCGTCATCTCACACGGTTTCAGAATTCTGCGCGGCGAAGCCCTGCGGATCGCGAAGCACGGCGTGTGGTCTTATCACCACGCAGACAATCTCGTAAATCGCGGCGGACCATCGGGCTTCTGGGAAGTGATGGAAGGGTCCGCCATTTCGGGAGCGGTTTTGCAGGTGTTATCGGAGGATCTCGACAATGGCGCCGTCATCACACGCGCATGGTCGCGCACGAGCGATCGTTTCTCAGTAAAAGTCAGTAAGAACAATCTCTACTGGCGCGCCTCGAATTTCGTGATCAGGAAGCTGAAAGAGCTTTACACAAATGGAAAAATCACAGACGACACAAACGTCTTTCGACCCTACTACAACCGCCTGCACAAGATGCCGACAAATGCGGAGATACTGCCGCGATTGTGCAAACTCACGTGGTCCTATGCGGCGCAGAAAGCGCGTTATTCATTCTTTTACGATCAGTGGCAGCTTGCTTATCGTTTCCGAAGCAGTTCTGACGATCTCAACAACAGTTTCTATCGTTTCAAGTACCTCGTGCCGCCGAAAGACAAGTTCTGGGCGGATCCGTTTCCGGTGAAGTTTGAAGACAAGTATTACGTGTTCTTCGAGGAGTATCTTTACAAGGACGACAAAGCCCACATCTCGGTGATGGAGTTGACCAGGTCTGGCGCGAGCGAAGTCACGCCCGTGCTGAAGCGGGATTATCACTTGTCGTATCCGTTCATGCTCCACTGGAATGATCGATACTTGATGATTCCGGAGACTGCGGGAAATAAAACGATCGAGGTCTACGCGGCTGATCGTTTCCCGCACGAGTGGAAACTCGAGGCCGTGCTGTTTGAAGGGATTGCCGCGCGTGATGCGACGTTGTTCGAGGTCGATGGCGTGTGGTGGATGTTTGTGGCGATTGCCGACACGTCGTTTTCAGACGAGTTGCACATTTACTACAGCGAGAGCCCGCTTGGTCCATGGAAGCCGCACGCGCAGAATCCGGTGAAGTCTGACGTTAGAAATTCGCGCCCGGCGGGACGACTCTTTTATTGGAAGGGAAACCTTTACCGTCCGGCGCAGGACTCGTCCCAGCGTTACGGTTACGGGATGCGTATCAATAAAGTGGTCCAACTGACGCCGACGGAGTTTCGAGAGGAGGAAGTTTCACAGGTGCTGCCGCAATGGCGGCGAGATCTGCGCGGCACGCATACGCTCAATATCTGCGACGACCTCACGATCATCGACTGCCTTGTCCAGAGAAGAAGATAAGCCGCGGATTTACGCGAATAAGCGCAGATCAGAAAACAGTTCTTATTCAGATCCGCGTTCATCCGCGGAAATCCGCGGCCAAATCGTCCTGTCAACCTGACCGCCACCCTTCGTTCAAATTAACGTAATTAAATCTTGACAAACAGCGTTGGCCACGGCAATATCCTCCTCGGTAGCTTGCTCTTTTCAGTTCGATTGCACCGATAAAGGCAAACCTGTTGTGAAGCAGGGACGCAAAGCTGTGAGTCTCGCCGTCAAGTCATTCTGACCGGCGTCGAGATTGTCTAGCTGCCGAAGGCTTTCGGATGTGCCGCCTCCATTCCCGGAAGCGGCAGATCTGTTTCTACGGATCTTTCTCGTTGCAGCCGTAGGCAGACTCATCCGACTTCTTCCTTTCTTTTCGTCTAATTTCACCCAGGTTTGAATTACATCGAGACCTCTTCGTGTCTCGAATCGTCGGCACGTTCTGTCCGATAAATCTAGAAATTAGCACTCAACCGCCCCGGGTTCCTTTCCACCGAGTTTGCCAATTTCCAATTCAAGTGAGGCTGAAATGGCTGAGTGTTCTATTAAAGCGGCAAAATTCTCTTTTCTCGCAATTAATAAGTGGATCACAATCACCGTCATCCTGATCGCGGCCTCGCTCACGGCACACGCGGCCACTATCACTGTGCCCGCTGGCGGTAACGTTCAGTCGGCGATCAACGCGGCACAGTACGGCGACACGATCGTCCTTGACGCTGGCGCAATCTACAACACCACCCTGACGCTGCCGCTGAAGAGCGGGACCGGCGAGATCGTCATTCAGAGTTCGCGCCTAAGCGAGTTGCCGGAAGGCGTACGCGTCAACCTGTCGCAGTCAGCACTGTTTGCAAAAATTCGATCTTCAATCCCTGCGGAGCCGGTCGTGAAGACCGTCGCAGGGGCGCACAACTATCGTTTCAAGGGCATCGAGTTTTCGACCCTGACGTCGAGCGTAGTCGTCTACGAACTCATCCGATTTGGCGAGGGCCGTTTTACACAAACGACGGTCGACTCCGTCCCTCATCATCTTTCGATCGACAGAAGCTTCATTCATGGTTTCTCTGATCAGGACGTGCAGCGCGGCGTCGCCATGAACTGTGCGGAATGTGAAGTCACAAACTCCTACATCGCCGACATCCACATGGTTGGAATCGAAGCTCAGGGTATCGTTGGCTGGAACGGCCCCGGCCCCATTCGCATAATCAACAACCGGATCGAAGCGGCGACACAGAATATTCTGTTTGGCGGCGCTGACTCAGCCAGTGAAGCACTCATGCCACAGGATCTCGAGATCAGGCGCAATTACCTGTTCAAGCCGTTGTCGTGGAAAGTCGGCGATCCGACCTATGCAGGCATTCACTGGACGGTGAAGAACATCCTCGAGTTCAAATCAGTTAAGCGTGCAGTGGTTGACGGCAATGTGTTGCAGAACAATTGGACGGATGGTCAGGATGGCAAAGCAGTTCTCCTGACGGTGAGAAATCAGGAGTGTTCCGCGAACTGGTCCACCGTGCAGCAGGTGACGTTCACGAATAACACGATTTCCAACGCCGAAGGTGGTCTGAACTTTTTAGGGAAGGACAATGAAGCAGAGCCGAGTTACGGCCGGTGTCCCGTAGGAACGACCTCGACACGAGGATCCGATGTAACAATCGGCAATAATTTGTGGTTCAACATAAGAGGCTCGTTCCTCACGATGAACGGGTTTTACAACGTCACGCTGAACCACAATACGAGCTTTCAAACAGGCAACACTTACACGCTCTACGCCGAGCAATCGTTGGGTTTCGTCAGCACCAACAACCTGACCATCGAGAACCCGTATGGCATCTTCGGCGACGGCGGTTATCTCGGCACGGCCGGGTTAACTAAATACACGCCGTCTTTTGTCTTTACCAAGAATTTGATGGTGGCTGCTTCGTCAAGCGAGAACCCGGCGGGCAATTTTTATCCGTCACTGGCTTCGCAGGTCGGCTTTGTTGACTTCGCGAATGGTAACTACGCGCTTTTGTCGTCCAGCCCGTACAGCAAGGCCGGCACCGATGGTAAAGATCTCGGCGCTGACTTTGCGCAACTGAATGCCGCTCAAAATGGCGTTGCGCCGAGTCCGACTCCGACACCCACGCCAACCGCCACACCGACTCCCACGGCAACACCAACACCAACTCCAACCCCAACTCCAGCTTCGACGCCGACGCCGACTCCTACTCCGACAGCAACACCGACTCCAACTCCCGTAGCCACACCAACGCCAACTCCTACGCCCGTACCAGTGGCGAGCGTGTCGTTCCTGCAGACGGACACCACGACTAAAGGCACCTGGAAAAATACGTACGGCGGCGACGGCTACAACACAGTCAACGACATGGTGAAGTATCCGGCCTACGCGCAGGTAAGCGTAGTCGGAAACTCAGCGGCCACGTGGGCAGCGTCAACCAGTGATGTCAGGGGACTTCAGAAAACGAGTGTTTCCGATCGTATCGCCGCCAGATGGGATACGACCTCGTTCTTCTCGATTGATGTGAACCTCACTGACGGCTTAACACACCGCGTCGCGATTTACGCAGTCGATTGGGACAGCAGCAACCGTCAGCAGCGTGTTGACGTGGTCGACTGGGCCACCAATGCGTTGCTCGAGAGCCGCAGCATGAGCGGGTTCAACGGCGGCCAGTATCTGGTTTGGAACGTGCGCGGCCGCGTCAAGTTCATCGTCAATAAGGTCGGCGGCAAGAGTGCAGTCGTTAGCGGTATCTACTTTGGTGGTGCGGCGCCGAGCCCGACTCCTTCGCCAACGCCGACGCCGACCCCGGGCGCGCCACAGGTAACGCTGACGGTGCCACCCAACGGTACGACGTTCGTCGCCGGGGACAACATCACGCTGGCTGCGACCGCGACTGATTCAAATGGAATCGCGAAAGTCGAGTTTTACCAGGGCACGAACCTGATCGGAACTGACACGACCAGCCCGTACAGCGTTGTCTGGAACAACGTTTCGAAGGGCAATTATAACCTGACAGCGAAGGCCACGGACAACGTCGGTCTCAGCGCCACGTCAGCGATTGTTTCGATCACGGTGACAAATTCGCCGAACAGCGTGAGGCGCGCGAAGAACCACTCCGGCACGCTCGTTACGCAGACGCAGGCGTTGTCATACGACGGTGCTGCTGACAGCGGCAACGTCTCAAATGCGGCGCTCGCTTCTGACATCATGCTGCTGACCGCCGATATCGAGCAGGCTTATTCCGAGTTTGAAGTCGAGGCGGGTTCGTTTGGAACGACGGAGCCTGCGATCGATGCGCAACTCAGGTCTGCGATCTTGTTTAGCAAGGCGACGGCTGGGTTGGCTTTGAAAGTCGCGTCGAGTCCGAACATCAAGAGCAACCTGCTGCGCGTGACTACGCACCTGCAGATCGCGGAAGACCTGATGCGCTTCGGCAACATCACGAAGTCTACACTCGATCAAGCGACTACCACGAAGACCAGAACCAATATCGTGGTCGGTCTCGCCAACATCGGTGCTGTGTCTCCGGCGAGTCTTGGCTCTATTTCGGGCGCGGGCAATGTGCAGCCGATGGTTGCACAAACTGAACTTGCTTCGTTACAGGCTGATGGAACTCTGCCGTACGAAGTGAGCGGCTTGAGTGTGACGATTAACGGCGTCGCGGTGCCTGTGTTCTACGCATCGCCGACGAGCGTACGATTCCTTATGCCGCAAGATGCGCCAGACGGAATGAATGAAGTGATCGTGTCGTCGCAGGATGGCTACATCTGCGAAGGTGTGGTCAGCATAGAGCGCAACGTTGCTCGCATAATGACGACGAACGACGATGAGAATGGCAGCATCGCCATCGCTAACGGGCAGAACTTGATAGCGTCTAATTTCGAGGTGACCAGTCCTGGAAACTTCGGTTCAGACAAGCGGACGCGTCTGACGTTCTTTGCTACGGGCATCAGCGGCAGTGTTTCGAACACGAGTACGAGTAACGACATCACCGTGAACGGCAAGACTCGCGTTAACCTCGCGGAAGCGATCGGTATCGAGGCGCGTTTGCCGGACGGCACCGTATTTACGTTACCGGTTGAGTTTGCGGGAGCGCAGGGAGCTGTGCCCGGGCTCGATCAGGTAACGGTGATTCTCAGACCCGAGCTGAAGGGTGCCGGCATAGTTCAGATGACGTTGATTGTTGGCGGACGCCGTACGAGTAACCCAACAGTCATCATCAAGTAAGTTTTTAACCACAGATTACACCGATTTTGTAGATCGATCGGCTTTGCACAAAAAGTCGGTGACATTGCTTTCTCTGCGCCACCTCTGCGTTCTCTGCGTCTCTGCGGTGAGTTATTGCTGAATTAGTTAACCGAAGAGACGCAGAGAACGCAGAGGTGGCGCAGAGAAAGCAATAATTCGGCATTTTTTTTCAAAGCTGGATCGATCTGTGTAATCTGTGGATAAACCCTCCCTTTAAACGTTTCTCATACCTGTTGTCACTCGCGCCTGATTGCGGTAAGCTTTCGGGCGCGTAACTTAATTCGTCTGGAAAAATTAGTGAACGATCGATTTTCGTTAGGAAAATTGCCCTTTCCCTCCGAAAATCATTAAGCAATGGGTATGAGTGTCCCGGCCACCAAGAAACTGTGGCAAGGTCTTGCCATCAGTTTCGCTGTCGCATTCACGTATGCCACTGTCCTGGCGAAACTCGCCAACGACTGGTGGAACGACGAAAACTATTCGCACGGCCTCCTAATCCCCTTCGTCATCGGCTATATCGTTTGGGTTCAGCGCGACAAGCTCGCCGCCGTCCCTGTGCGTTCGAATATGTTCTGGGGCGGGGCCGCGGTTGTTTGTGCTTTGTTCGGTTTGTGGGCTGGTGTGGCCGGGGCTGAACTTTACACTCAACGGCTTTCACTCATCCTGATTCTCGCCGGAATAATCGTCTATTTCTGGGGCTTCAAGCTCCTGCAATGGTTGCTCGTGCCGCTCGGTTTGCTTTTTCTCGCGATGCCGATTCCGGCAATTATCTTCAATAAAATCGCTTTCCCGTTGCAGTTGTTCGCGTCGCGTTGTGCGGTGTGGTCGATGAGCTTGCTCGGGATTCCCGTGCTCCGCCAGGGAAACATCATCGAGCTGAAACCGCTGAACTCTTTCGACACCAAGAAGCTTGAAGTGGTCGAGGCGTGCAGTGGCATCAGATCGTTGATGACGCTCGTCACGCTCGCGGTCGTGTTCGCTTACTTTACACACTCACCGGATCCAAACGACCCCGGTTCGGGAACACGTTTTGGCTGGCTAAAGAGCTACTGGTTCTGGCGTTCCGTGATCATCGTCGGTTCAGCGGTGCCGATTGCCATTTTGACAAATGCATTCAGAGTGAGCGGTACGGGAGTGTTAGCGCATTATTACGGAACACAGGTCGCTGACGGCTTTTTCCATACTTTTTCAGGTTGGGCCATCTATATCGTCGCTTTCATCCTCTTATTCGGCATTGGCATGATTATTGATCGCTTCAAGCCGGCTCAGGCCGACGAGAAATCGGAAAGGAAAACGCCTGAGCCTGCTGTTTCCATCAGTCCAGCAGTTTCAGCCGAGGGTTCGGAGCTATGAGATCTTCGCTGCGATTCGGCGTGTTGCTGGTCCTGATCCTTGTCGCGGGGGTGCTTGTCAATGCGTGGTCCTATCTAGGCGAAGCTCATGTCGAGCGGAAGCAGTTGAAGGACTTTCCCCAGACTATCGGCGCGTGGCAAAAGACCGGAAACGACCAAATACTTGATGACGAAACACTCAAAGTCCTGCGGGCCAGCGATTACCTGTTACGTGATTTCCGCAAATCTGACGGACGGTCTGCGAATCTTTACGTGGGTTACTACGCGTCGCAGCGTACAGGCGCTACTTATCACAGCCCTTTGAACTGTCTCCCCGGTTCAGGTTGGACCCTGAGTGAACCAGGCAAAGCCACAATCGCGTTGCCGAATGGCTCGAGTTTCGTCGCTAACAAGTATGTAATCCAAAATGGTGACTATAAAAGCCTGATGGTTTACTGGTACGAGGGACGGGGCCGCAACGTGGCCAGCGAGTATTGGGGGAAGGTGTATACGGTGTTCGACAGTGTGCGATTACGCAGATCAGACGGCGCGATGGTCCGTGTCACTGTACCGATTCGCGAGTCTGAAGCAGCAGCCGAACAAACGGCAATCGAGTTTGCATCGACGGCGTCAAGTGTTTTGCCTGAATTTGTACCGTAACGTACCGGGTAAATGGCAGTAACGAACTATAGTTTAGGAAATCAACATGAATTGAACTTTTTTGAGAGTTGTCTCAGCTTTGAGCGGATTACGGCAATTGCCCGCTGAAATCCCCGACGAGTCTGAAACAAGATTATTGCTGCTGTTCCGCGTTACGAGCAGCCACAACGGAGCAAATTAATGAGAACCGAGTGCCGAGGTTATATCTTTCATACAAGTGTTTTCTGTCTTCTTCTAGCCGCTGTCATTTCCCTGGCCGGCTGCACCAACCCCGAAAAAGCCAAAGCTGCACACCTCCAAAAGGGTGAGGCTTACCTGAAAGATTCGAAGTTTCAGGAAGCGTCGCTCGAGTTTCGGAATGCGATTCAGATCGACGACAAGCTCGCCGCCGCCCACTGGGGCCTGGCCCGCGCGTTTGAAGGTCTCGAGCGTTTTCCGGAAATGATCGACGAGTTGCGCAAGACCATCTCGCTCGACAAAGACAATCTCGACGCGCGCATTAAGCTCGGTAATTACTATCTCGCCGGCAGTCGCAACCGCGCTGACATCATCGCTGAAGCAGATCGACTCGCGAAAGAAGTTCTCGCCAAAGACGACAAAAGTATCGAGGGCCACATTCTGATGGGCAGCGTGTTGTTTGCGCAGCAGCAGAAAGACAAGGCTTTCGAGGAGTTGAACAAGGCGCTGCAAATCGATCCGAACCGCGTTGAATCGTATCTGAGCATGGCCAAGTTTCACACGGCCGCGCGCGAGCCGGAAAAGGCTGAGGAACTCTACAAGCGCGCTATCTCGATCAACGGCAATTCATCAGTGGCTTACACCGAGTACGGCAAGTTTCTGGCGCAGCAGAACCGGCAGCCTGAGGCTGAGGCCGCGTTGAAGAAAGCGGTGGAAGTTGGCCCAACAGATCGCACCGCGAGATTTGTGCTCTCGAGTTATTACCTCGTTAACAGACAGTTTGATAAAGCCGAAGAGTCGTACAAGGCACTCGCCGCGCTGGACCAAAGCAAGCCTGAAAATCAGGCCGTGCTCGGTGACTTTTATTCCGCGGTCGGCCGGACTGACGATGCCATCAAGATTTATCAGGACCTGCTGGCGACGTCGCCGGATTACACGCAAGCTCGTTATCGACTGGCCGAAATGTTGTTGATGAAGGGCGACACGCAGGGCGCGAGCGCTCAAGTTGACGCGGCGTTCAAGAAAGACCAGCACGATCGGCAGGCGCTGCTGCTGCGCGCGCGCATGAAAGCTCAGAAGGGCCAGCCGGACGATCTGAAGAGCGCGATCGAGGATCTGAAAGACGTTCTCCGTCAGGAGCCCAACTCGCGTTTCGGTCTGTATTACATGGCCCAGGCAAACTACAACCTCGGCTACATCGATCAAGCCCGTTCCTTCGCTTCCGAACTCGAGAAGAACTATCCCGACTATCTGCCGGCGAAGTTGATGCAGTTGCAATTAACGATGGCCGGAGGCAAGCCCAGCGACTATACGGCCGCGATCGCGCTTGCTACCGACTTGCTCGGCCGTGTCGACAAGGTTGCTCCCGATCGTGAGAACTCGCCCGTCATGCTGGCGGAGGTTCGCGAGAAAGCACTACTGGTACGCGGCACCGCGCAGCTTCAGTTAAAGAACACCGCCGCCGCTCGGCAGGACTACGAACAGGCGAAAGCTATCGCTCCGAAAGATCCCGTTATCTACAACAGTCTCGCACTGCTGGCGCTCGCTGAGAACAAGCAGCCGGATGCGATTAGCTCATTCGAAAACGCTCTCAATGTTGACTCGACCAACTTCGACGCGCTCAACGGACTAATCACTCTCTACGCGCGGGACAAAGCGTTAGACAAGGCCCACAGCCGCATCGATCAGGCGCTCAGCGCGTATCCAAATATGGCCGCGTTGCACTACCTGAAAGCGCAGGTGTTTGGTTACGAGCAGAATCCGCAGATGGTCGAAGCCGAATTGAACAAGGCGTTGGAGCTCGATGGCAACTACGTACCGGCTTACTCGGCGCTCGCAGCGCTTTACATCCAGTCGAAGCAGGAAGATCGGGCGATTGCGCAGTATCAGAAGATCATCAGCCTGCGACCGGAAAACGCGATCCCTTACACGCTGATCGGAATCCTCGAAGACCAGCGCAAGAATTTCGACGTCGCAGCTGACAATTACCGCAAGGCTTTGGAGAAGGATCCAAACTCGGTGATTGCCGCAAACAACCTGGCGTGGCTGTACGCGGTTACGGGCAAAGGCAATCTCGATGAAGCGGTCCGGTTGGCCCAGGGCGCAGTGCAGAACAACCCGAACGTCGCCGGCTTCATCGACACGCTCGGGTGGGTCTACTACAAGAAGAACCTTCACAGCGCGGCAGTGGAACAGTTGCGCAAAGCAGTATCGCTCAACGAAGCCCAGTCGCGCGCGGCCAACATGGCGCCGAGTGCGGCTTATCACTACCACCTCGGCATGGCTTTGAAAGAAAAGGGCGACAAGGAAGAGTCGCGTCGTGAGTTGGAGACGGCGATTCGACTGGCCGACAAGTCGCCTTTCGCGGATTTGGAAGACGCGAAGAAGGCGCTGGCAACGTTGTGATTTTGGATTGATGGCTCTGTGCCAGAGTTTGCACAGAGCAGAAGAATGAAAATTAGGAGTGCGTTATGAGCGTTGATTTCAGACAACGAAAACCAAGTGAATACTTGAAGATTTTGCAGCGGCGTAAGTGGTTCATCATCCTGCCGACGATAGCCATTTTCACTGCGGTGACGTGGGTTGTTATGAAACTTCCCGACGTCTATCAATCGACGACGCTCATTGTTGTCAAACCCTCGACGCTGCCGACTTCGGTGGTTCCCTCGAGCGCCGAAGACAACTTAACGCGCCAGCTCGCCGGTATCACGCAGGTGGTCACCAGTCGCAGCTCGCTCGAGCCGCTGGTCCAGAAGTTTGAGCTGTACAAAGTAGAGCGTTTGCGCGGCGAGCCGATGGAATCGATCATCGAGACGATGCAGAATGACATCAAGGTCAATGTCAACACCACGCGCAATGAAATAACCAACGGCTTCGACATCAGCTTCAGGTATCGCGATCCGAAACTCACCCAGGCCGTTACGGCTGAACTCGCGGGCAAGTACATCAGCGCGCAAACGAGCGACACGCAAAACTCGGCTGAATCCGCGCGGCGTTTTATCAATAGCCAGGTGGACCAGGCACGCGCCGCGCTCGCCGAGGTCGACAAGCAGATGCTCGACTTCAAGTCGAACCACGTCGGTAATCTGCCTTCCGAAGCTGAAGGATTGTTCAATCAGTTGTCCGGATTACGTGAAGAGCAGAAAGCCTTGATTTCTGAAGTTGGACGATTGCAGGACCAGCGTGCCGCTGCCACGACGCAGTTGACTACGATCAGGGAAGCGAATGCGGTCGCAATCGATGAGGCCGCTACGAATCTAACCGATCCGAAAACGACCCTGGCCTGGTCGCAGCTCGTTACGCGCAAAGCTGCGCTGCAAGGAGAGTTGACCAGGCTGAAGCAGGAGCTGCGCGAGAAGCACCCGGATGTGATCGCAAAGCAGAAAGAGATCGATCAGGTCCAGGAGCAGATGGATCAGCAGATCTCCGAGTGGAAAGAGAAGATTGCGGAGAAACAGAAGAACCTCGAAAAGCGTCCGGACATCGCGGCCAAGAACACGGAAGCCCAGATCAAAATGATCGATAGCGAAATCAAGCGCCAGCAGGGTCTGCTCTCAAAGAACGAGCAGGCAATCGCTGACATTATCGGTCGCATCAACGCGGTTCCCGGTGTTGAAGTCGCACTCAGCGCCATTCAACGCGATTACGAGACTAAGAAGGCTGCGTTGGACGCACTCCTTTTACAGCAATCAAAGATCTCTCTCAATGCCGAAGCGGCGAGCCAGCAGCAAGGTGAAGGTATCGAGGTAATTGACTCCGCTAACCTACCCTCGAAGCCGGTTGCTCCGAAGCGTTTGATGATGTGCGGCATGGGCCTCGTCGCCGGTTTGGGTCTCGGGTTCCTGCTGGTCGGCGTCCTCGAAGGACCACGCCTGCTGACGATTCAAAGCACTGAAGATGCTCAACACTACACGGGACTGCCGGTGTTGCTCGCTGTGCCCGAACTGCTGACTCCCCAGGAAGCGCGCGCGATACCGCGACGTCGCAAGTTGTTACTCGCGGCCGGAGTGATCGCGACCATAGTGAGTATTCCGGCATTGGCGCTTGCCCTCAAGCTCACGCACGTTTTCGAAATCCTGATGCAGAGCCAGGGTCGAGGGTAAAGAGCTAGCCGGAACTGGAGGTTCAATAGAGTGTACGCAGAATTTTACGGTCTCAAAGAGTTGCCATTCGCGCTTACGCCCGACCCGCGCTTCATCTACTTCACTCCGTCACACACGGAAGTGATGGCCAACCTGCACTACGGTATCGAAGCAGGCAAGGGACTCGTGGTGGTGACCGGCGAAGTGGGTACCGGAAAGACGACGATTCTCCGCTGGATGATGGAGCGTCTCGATCGCACGGTGCTCGTCGCTTACATCTTTAATCCACGTTTGTCAGTGCCCGAGTTTTATCAGCACGTCGCGACGCTGCTCGACGTGCAGAAGTGGGAAACGAAATCGGAGTTGTTGCTTGAGTTGGGCCGGGCGCTCGAGTCGCGACATTCGCGCGGTTTGCGGACCGTGCTGATCGTCGACGAAGCGCAGGGCTTGTCGCCGCACGTGCTCGAAGAGATTCGGCTGCTGTCGAACTTCGAATCCAACACGGCGAAGCAGTTGCAGATTGTTTTGACTGGTCAACCGGAGTTGCGCGAGGTGCTGAACAATCCCGACCTGCGCCAGTTGAAACAACGCATCGCGCTCCGTTGCGTGATCAAGCCACTGCCGAACGTTGAGGAGACTGATCGTTACATCACGTCGCGTCTGCTGGTTGCGGGCGCGGAACGCACCGACATTTTCACGCCCGAGGCGGTTGATTACATCTTCCGGTGTTCCGACGGCATTCCGCGAAACATCAACAATCTTTGCGACAACGCGCTGTTGGCCGGTTATGCCGCCGGCGACGCGACGATCGGACGCTCAATTATCGAGGACGTGGCCGACACGTTCGACATGTTGCCGCGCGCGGATCGTGGACGAGGACAAGCCGGAGAGGAACGCGAAGCTCCTGCGCGAATTTTTTCCAATGCCGGACGCGCCGAGTTGTGGAATGCGGGAAAAGTATCGGGAGACACGGATTGAAGATCCATCCACAGATTACGCAAACGTCATTAGCAATCTGCGTGTTCTGCGTAATCGTGGATACATATTGAGGTGAATCGATGGGAAGAGTTTTTGACGCCATGAAACGACACAGCGTGACCGATAACAACGGTAACGCTGCGAAACCAACAGCAAAATCAGAGCACCGCGACGACAGCCCGCGCGTTTCAGGACTGCCCTCGGCGGAACAGATTGAGGAACAGCTACTCAGCGGTTCCACCATCATGTCTGTTCCCAAAAAGCCGGTGCGAAGTTCAGCGTCCACTGCGCACACTGCGGATGTACCCGGCGGGTCGGCACTCCCCGACGGAATTGCTTCGCGTGATGCTGGGGCAACTTTGGGCGCTGCCGAGGCGACGCGCGCCGGAGGATTCGTCACCTTTGACATTTCTCCGTCGCGCGTCGAGCCTCACTTGATTGCTGTGAGCCAGCCGCGCTCAGCCTACACCGAGCAGTATCGCAACCTGCGCACTAAGATTCTGCAGGCCGGCGATCGCATGCAAATGCGCGCGATTGTCGTCAGCAGCGCGGGTATCGCCGAAGGCAAAACGCTCACGGCGCTCAATCTCGCCTGGTTGTTGGCTCAAACTGAAGGCGTCCGCGCACTCATCATCGATAGCGACCTGCGTCGCCCGTGCGCCACGGATTACCTCGGTATCGATGCACAGGGCGGACTGTCGGAAGTGCTCGGCGGTCAGCTCAGGCTTGAAGACGCGATCGTTCGTCTCGAACCTGCGGGCCTGCACCTGCTCCCCGGTGGGCGCCCGCGTGACGACGTCGCCGAATTGCTTTCTGGTCCAAGCTACGAACGCATACTCAATGAAGTCCGTCGCATGTTCGACTACATCATCATCGATGCGCCGCCGCTCGGCATTTTTACTGACGCAAACGTGTTGATGTCGAAAGCCGATGCCGGAATTCTGGTCGTGCGCGCCGGCAAGACTCGTTATTCAACAGTCGATAAGTTGCTCGATCAGATGCCGCGCGAGCGTCTGCTGGGTGTGGTCCTGAATCGCGTTGAAGAACAGCCGGAAGCTTCGTCTTACTACTACAGTCACCGTTACTACAACCGCGAGAGAAGAGTGACTGAGATACAACCAATTCCTTCGTCGAACGGCGTTGAAGAGGAGGTAGCAACCGTCAATTGAGGGCCCTACGTCTCAACGGACGAACGATCTTATTGATCATTGCCGAGTCGGGACTCGTCTACGGCGCGATCATAGCCGCGGTGTACCTGCGCGTCGGTGTTGAAGGCGCGCACTTCGAGCTGATTGAAAAGAATGGATATGCGAAAGCGGCCGTTGCCGGTTTCTTCTGTCTCGCTGCTTTCTATCTTTTCGATCTTTACGACTTCCTGGTGATGCACGACCGGCGCGAGCTGGTGCTGCGACTCATTCAGGCGCTCGGCCTCGCGTGGATCGCGCTCGCGTTCTCGTTCTACTCGTTTCCCAGCTTGATGCTTGGCCGCGGTATTTCTTTGATCGCGTTGCCGCTCGCACTCGCGTTGATGGTGCTGTGGCGAGTTTCGATTCACTGGGTGCTGGGCCATCCCGATTTTGGCGAGCGCATCCTGATCGTCGGCTCCGGCAGTCTCGCGGTCGAGTTGGCGCGTGAAGTGTTGAATCGGCCGGACGCCGGTTATCGCATTGTCGGCTTCGTCGGCAACGACGCTGAGTTGTTAGGCAAGAGCCTGATCAATCCGCGCGTGATCGGGTTGACCGAACAGCTCGACGAGATCGTGAAGCGCGAAAATATCGATCGCATCGTCGTTGCGATGGGTGAGCGACGCGGACAACTGCCCACGAACAAGCTTTTGCAACTGAGTCTCGCGGGCCAGGTGTCGATCGAAGAGGGACAGTCGTTTTACGAGCGCGTCACCGGTCGCGTCTCTTTGAACATGCTGCGGCCATCGTGGCTGATTTTCACCGGTCGCGGACGACAAAAAAGAATCGCCGGACTCGCGCGCTTCGCCGTGCACTGGCTCGTAGCTTTCTTCGGCGCTGTGCTTTCACTGCCGATCGCCGTCGTCACCGCGATACTGATCAAACTCGAATCGCGCGGTCCGATCTTTTACAAACAGGAACGAGTCGGCAAAAACGGGCGCACGTTTACGTTGACCAAATTCCGCTCGATGCGTGTTGACGCCGAAGCGGATGGCCCGGTTTGGGCGAGCAAAGGCGACTCGCGTACGACGCGCGTCGGACGCGTCATTCGCAAAGTTCGCATCGATGAGATTCCGCAGTTCTGGCACATTTTGAAAGGCGAGATGAGCTTCGTTGGCCCACGGCCCGAGCGTCCGCACTTCGTGGCCCAACTGGCCGAGGAGATCCCGTTTTACGAACAGCGACATTTGATCGCTCCGGGACTCACGGGCTGGGCACAGATCAAATATCCCTATGGCGCGTCGATCGAAGATGCACGGCAGAAACTTCAGTACGATTTGTTCTACATCAAGAACCAAAGTCTCGTGCTCGATGCCATCATCATCTTCGAGACGATCAAGATAATTCTGTTTGGGCGGGGGGCCCAATAGTACGGTGGAGGTTGAAATGACTATGTTCAGACGAATGGCGCTCGCGGTCGTGACGTTGATCGCCCTGACAATCAGCATTGCAGCGCAGACGGAAACGCCCGCGCCGAAAGATCCGCAGAAAGCGCGACCGCGGACCACGACCAGTAATCAGGACCAGCCTGGCGACACTTCGGCTACAGCTGCCGATGCTTCTGCGGCGTCAACAGCAAGCGGGGAAGGCCAGCAATCCGACGAGGATGAGTTCAAGCCAGTTTACAAAAACTTCTTCGCCACTTATCGGCTCGGTCCTGAAGACGTCATCTCGGTTGAGGTGTTCAATCAGGATCGCTACTCGCGTAAGGGCATCATCATTCCTCCCAATGGTCGCGTTTCACTTGCTCTGATCCCGGGCGGCGTTTTCGTGAACGGCAAGACCACAACGGAAGTAGAGGAAATCATCAAGAAGAAGTACGACGAGTTCATCATCAATCCGGAAGTTACAGTTTCGCTCGACAAGGCGATGTCGTATCGCTACAGCGTGATGGGCGACGTGCTGCAACCGGGCGTTCGTTTGATGAGCCGGCGCATGACTGTAACTGAGGCGATTGCCGAAGCGGGCGGCGTGCTGAGCACAGGCGACCGGAGCAAGGTTTACGTATTGCGACGGCAATCGACAGGATTTGTAGCGCCGATCACGGTCAACGTCTCCGCGATTTACAAAGGCAAGGCGCCCGACACCACTTACCTCGTGCCCGGCGATCAGATCGTTGTGCCGGGTAACAAGATGAAGAAAGTCCGCGAGTGGCTTGGCTTAGCGTCAGTAGCCAGCTTCGCGCGCGTCTTTGGCGTGCCTGTTCCGTAATCAAATTCTGTATGCCACAAAGAAGCACAAAAAGCACAAATAGGATTTTCCTGATTTTGTGCTTTTTGTGCTTTTTCGTGGCTATGACTTCTTCCACGTTCGCCCAAACAGGCACGTGGACGCGCCAACGTTCGGGGACGATGGCGTGGCTGCATTCCGTTTTCTTTCTCGATCAAAACCGTGGTTGGGCCGCCGGCAGTAAAGGCACGCTCCTGCAAACGTCCGACGGTGGTAACACCTGGACCGCGCGCAGCTCTTCGAACGTCGACGTCGTGCGCGACATCTTTTTCACCGACGATCACAATGGCTGGATGGTCGTCGAAGTCAACGCCTACGAACTCAAGACCAAAGAAGCGCCGCGCGCATATCTGATGAAGACGACGGACGGCGGCGAGCATTGGAAACGGATCGAGATCAAGGGTTTCGACGTCGACGCGATTCTCGTACGCGCGGTCTTCAATCGTGACGGTCACGGCTGGACGTTTGGTGAAGGGGGTTCGATCTTCAAGTCATATGACGCGGGCGACACCTGGGAGCAGTTGCGCTCACCGACGCGACACTTACTCCTCGGCGGGATTTTCGTCGACGACGATCGCGGCTGGATTGTCGGAGCGGGCGCGACGATCATTCAGACCTCTGACGGCGGCGATACGTGGTATCAATCAGCACTGCCGCAAGTTGAGAAAACCGTGCGTTTCACGGCGACGTCGTTCATCGACAATCGCAACGGTTGGGCGGTTGGCAGTGGCGGCAGTGTTTACAACACGGTGAACGGCGGCCGCACCTGGCAGAAACAGGACTCGACGGTTCCGATCGATCTGTTCGACGTGAAATTTCTCGACGCGCGCGAAGGCTGGGCGGTTGGCGCAGAGGGCACGATCATTCACACCACCGACGGCGGCGACCATTGGACGGTCGAGCGGAGTAACACCGAGCATCCTCTGGAGCGCGTGTTCTTCTCAGACAGAAATCACGGCTGGGCGGTTGGATTCGGCGGGACGATCGTCTCCTTCCAGAAATAGGATTACACAGAGCACAAAGCCATCCACAGATTACGCAGAATATTTTCTGTGTGATCCGTGGATATTTTCCATGTAACCTGGGGATGGCTTTGTGTTTGTGTGGCTCCTGTGGCTAAATTGATTTGCTTCAACATCCCCTGCAGGAGTACGACCATGAAAATACGACTCCCTCTGGTCATCGTTTTGACACTCGTTTTCGCATCTTTAGTCCATGCCCAGAATACGGCAACGGCATCACCATCGCCGTCGCCATCACCCAAGCCCGGTATGAGCCGTGCGCAGAGTCAGAAAATGATCATCGCCACCGAGAAGAAACTTTGGGAAGCCTGGAAGAACAAAGACATGAAGGCGTTCAGAGCCAATCTCGCGGCAGACGCTATCATGATTGGTGACAGTGGTGTGGCTGACAAGAAAACTGCTCTGACAGCGATGGAAGGCTCGTCTTGCGAGGTTACTTCGTACGAGCTGAGCGATATCAAAGTCACATTCCTGAACAGCAGCACCGCGGTTATCACTTATAAATCGGCACAGGACGCCACGTGCGGCGGAGAAAAGGTCCCACCCGCCGTCTGGTCCAGTAGCATCTACGTAATGAGAGGCGGACGCTGGTACGCAGCCTCCCACCAGGAAACCCCGGCCAAATAGAGTAGCCACAAAAGGCACAAAAACACATAAACAGAAAAAAGCCACGGCCGATCT
>DATNDM010000395.1:0-3088 GCA_035553235.1 Pyrinomonadaceae bacterium
TGCCGCGCCCATGCCGAAGTTGCCATCTGGCCGCACGCCACACCGGCCTTGTCAGTGACATCGGTGAAAGTGCCGTCGCCGTTGTTGCGGTAGAGTGCGTTTTTGATCGGAGCTTTGGGCGTGTAGAAATCGGATGGTCCACTGTTGACGAGATAGATATCCATCCAGCCGTCGTTATCAAAATCGAAGAAGAGACCGCCGCCGCCGCAGGTCTCAGGCAGGTGGCGCAGTTCCGAGCGGCCGTTATCGTGCACCCACGTGATCTTGCTTTGCGACGCAGGCACCTCGACAAACGTCACTCGTTCCGCGGGAGGTTCAGGTTTCGTTTGAAACAAACCACTGCCGATCAGCAAGACTATGGCTGTTATTAAGACAAATCCCTTCATACTTGACCCGTTTCAACTCTGCGTAATCTCTGCGCCCTCTGCGCCTCTGCGGTTTGAGTTTTGTCCGGTTTCCCACCGCAGAGACGCAGAGGACGCAGAGATTACGCAGAGTAATCACTACTCCTAATTCGGATATTTCTCGCCGGGCTTAACAACCCTGATGTAATGATCCGTAAACTGAAAGTGCGCGGCCTTGATCTCGGTCTTCGGCATGTGACACGAAGTGCAATCCTTGTCAGCCACCGGACAACTCTTGCCATCGCCGGCTTTCGCAGTCTTGTCACGCAGTGAATGACATTCCAAACAGCGCTTGTCGTAATAAGCAGCATCTTGCCTGAGCGGCTCATGCGGATTGTGACACGCCGTGCAGCTTATCCTGCGATCATCCGAATAACACTTGCTGTGAAAAATACGATACGGCTGGAAACGCACGTTGTTGATTTCCATGCTCTGCAACAACGAAAACTCTTCCGCGCCGCGATGGCACGACGCGCAAAACTGTTGCGTCAACTCATCGCCACTCAGCAGGCCGGGATTGTAGATAGACTTCGCGGGCGTGTCGCCGGCTTTGACGGCGGTGATGTGTTGTCCGCCTGGACCATGACACGCTTCGCATCGGATTCCATGTGCAAACTGATCCAGCCGCAGCTGGGAACCGCCAAAAACCGCACCCGTCGAGTGACAACTGAAACAACTCGTCACCTCCTTGTTAGTCAACAGTCGCCCGGCTGCATCAGTCAATGATTTAGGAGTGCCGCGCGGTGCGCCGATCGTGAAATCGAGCCCCTTCGTTTGTCTGTAGAAACTGACGAGGCTTTCGTAGTACTTTCCGTCACGCTCGAGCATGTACGTCTGGCCCATCTTGCCTTGTCCGAAAGCGAAGACGATGGGAAACGAAAGCGTGTCCTTTCCGTCCGTGACTGAGTAAATACTTTGTTTGCCGTCGCGCTTGATCTCGTACGTATAAGGACCGACGTGCATGCTGAGTTTGGGATTATTGGTCAGCACCTTCGACCCGCTAACGGGTTCCATCGCCTCGGCCATGCCAGTCTCGCCATGCGCCGCGAAATGTTTTTTGTGACATTCGCCACACGCCTGATCGCCAACGAATGCGGTGTCGACCGGCACGCGTCTCGGATTCCAGCGCCGCACACTGCTCATTTGCCCATTCACCACCACGACCGCGATCAGCCCCAGCATCATCACGACCGCACCCAGCGAAGACTGTTTCACACGTTTACTCATTTATCCGCGACTACCGACTTACTAATTTCTGTACACAAAATGCACAAATCTCTGGTTCGATTTTTTGTGTCTATTTGTGGCTGGAGTTTGTGCCTTTTGTGGCTAATTTGGTTTTTCTTCGAGCTGTCGCTTCTGGTTGAATTCGTCCTGGAGCTTCTTGAAGGTCTCGCGTTCGCGCGCGGCGTCTTCTTTGCGACCCGCTCGCGTGTAGGCACGTGCGAGCGCGAAGTGCATCTCCGGGCTCGCAGGCGCGAGCTGCACTCCAACTTCGAGTTCCTTGATGGACCGATCGACCTGGCCCAACTCGAGCAAGACTCGTCCCAGCACGTTGCGCGCAGCGTACAACTTGGGCGCGAGTTGCACGGCCTTTTCCGCCAACGGCAACGCGTCGTTGAACTGGTCTCGCTTCAAATACTCGAACGCCATTTGCGTCATCGCCGGATAATGCAACGGCGAGATCTCCAACTCACGTTTGAATTCCTTCAGCGCGACGTCCGCATCCTGCGACAACATGAAGACACCGAATCCGTAATGCACATTCGGATCGTTCGGATACTGGGCCAGCAGCGTGTCGAAAGCCGCGCGCGCCTGTTCCTGCCGTCGCGCCGCCATGTTGATGCCCGCCTGTCCTGCAATCAGAACTTTCTCTCTTTGCGCGGCGGGAATCTCGTTCGGCAAGTACGGCATGCGCAACATCGTCAGCCCAAAAGCTTCGACGACTTTCGGACTCGCGTTACCAGTGCGCAACAACTCAGCGAGCGTGTCGAAAGCGTTCTCGAAAAATTCGAAGCGTATATATAAAAGAGCAATGTGATAAAGCACTACGCCCGCGAGTTCGGCGTTGTCCTTTATGCCGAGCGATTTTCCACGTTGCAATGAAGTCGCTGCGCGCTCGTAGTCGCCAGTCTGAAACAGACAGAGACCGAGCATGGCCCACGCCGGTGCTCTTTGCGGTTCGAGTGCAACGAGGTTCTGGAACGCGTCGCGAGCCTGCGCGTAGAGATCCTTCTGATAAAAGATCGCCCCGACATACCACCAACCGTCGGGCCACTTTGGTTTGATGTTCAGCGCCTTTCCGTAGAGCGCAATCGCATCGTCAAAACGCTCAGCCAGCCGCGCCTCGTCAGCTTGCTTCACGAAACGATCAAACTCCGCTTCGGCGTGCGCCGCAGTTTGCGCACTTCGTTGTGGCGGCCTGACTTTGCGTTTGGACTGCGCTGAAAGCGGCGCTGGAAACAAGAGCAACACTGCGAGTAACAACAGAAAAGTGAGCACTGAACAGCCTTGCCCGAAAAGTCCTTCTCTGTGCAACCTCTGTGTTCTCTGTGTCTCTGTGGTTGTTTTGTTCGAACAATTCTTAACCACAGAGGCACAGAGAACACAGAGATTGCACAGAGAAGAAGTCCGGATGCTGATCACTAACCAGGTCGCTATCGCTCCCGTTACAGACCCGATCC
>DATNDM010000396.1:0-5467 GCA_035553235.1 Pyrinomonadaceae bacterium
TCATCACTTTTGGACCATAGATACCCGCGATTGGTGAAGTCGAAGGCGTGCCGTCGCGTAACGCGAAGTAGCCCATCAACTTTCGATCGAGCTCGTTGACGATGTAATCTGCGACCATGCCGCCGTGATTGTAGCGTTCGTCGATGATGGCGCCGTCTTTGTCCTGCTGCGCGTAGTAGTAGCGCGTGAAATACGTGTAGCCGGGTGTCGCGGTGTTAGGTAACCAGACATACGCGAGTTTACCGTTCGACAGCTTGTCCACCATGCGCCGGTTGTTCTCGATCCACGCGCGCGTACGCAGCGTGTCTTCACTTGCTACGGGAACGACCGTGATCAATCGAGCGCCTTCGGCAGACGGAGTTTTGCTGACCCGGATCAAGGTCTGGCGGTTCGCGGTGCCTTCGAACAAGCTATACAGATTCGTCGGCGGTGCGAGCGGCCGGCCGTTGACCTCGAGCACGTAGTCTCCTTCATTTACCTGAATTCCGGGCGCGCTCAGCGGCGCGCGTAAATCGGGATTCCAATTCTCGCCCGTGTAAATGCGCTTGATCCGGTAACGCCCGTTCTCGATCGTGAAATCAGCTCCGAGCAGACCAACTGAAACAGCATCTTCACTCGGAACGTCGCCCGTGCCCAACAAATAAGAGTGACCGACCGTGAGCTCACCGCCAATCATCGCGATCAAATACCCGAGATCCGCTCGATGGCCCACGTAACTCAGCAGCGGCTTGTACTTCTCATAGATCGCCTGCCAGTCGGCGCCGTGCATTTGTGCATCGTAGAAATACTCACGCTGAATGCGCCACGTTTCCCTGTAAATCTGCGCCCACTCGGCACGCGGATCGACGCGCATCTCCAACTGCGCCACGTTCAATGGACCATCGCCCACCTTCGCCGGCTTTTCCGTTCCCACGACGCCCCAGCGGTTGGCGCCATCGCCCGCCTGATAGAGAAGTTTTTTCTTGTCTGCCGAGATCGAATACGAACGAATGCTGCCTTCGAGAAACGGCGCCGCCGCGCGATCCTTTAACTGGTAACGCTGCAAGCGCAATGGTCCCGGCGTTCCAGCAACGAATGGTTCCGTGTAGAAGAACGTTCCCGCTGCGCCGCTGCTGAGATTGCTGTAGTCGCCCGCCGGAATGTTTACCGCGAGCACTCGCTGCGTGATGCCGTCGAAGTCGATGCGAACAACCGGCTTCGCATTTGGATCCGGTTTTGGTCCAGGAGCCGCGTCGGGCGGCTTTGGTTCATCGCCGGTTTCAGGTAACAGCGGCGACGGATCGGCTGCATTCAGCACGACGAGATAAATCGCGCGACGCACCGGCCGATCAAGCGAGCTCATCTCGAGCCAGCCAGTGCTCGGGCCGTAGTTGGTACTCGCCATGAAGTAGAGATACTTGCCACCAGCGTCAAACGTCGGCGAGATCGAATCGGCAAGCCCGTCAGTGATCTGGTACGACTTCTTATCGGTCCACGAGTAGACAAAGATAGCTCGCAAATGACTCGGCAGGTTCTTCGAGTAAGTGATCCACTTCGAATCGGGCGACCACGTCGCGTTGAATTGTCTTACCGGATCTGGATAACCATCAGTGTCGATCTTCGTCGAGTTGCCGTTCGCAACATCCACCACCCAGAGATTATCGTGATTGTCTTCCAGCAGAATGTGAGCGCCGTCGGGCGACCATGTGGGCCGATCGAAGAAGGAAGTTCCCGGCAATGCAACGGCGCGCGCGGGACTCACGCCCATCGGATCGCCAATCATCAACTGGTATTCGCCACTCGTATCAGAAAGCCAGGCGACCTGTGCTCCATCCGGCGACCAAACCGGGCTGCGATCATGCGCACCCGAACTCTGCGTCAGATTTCGAAAGTCACCTTTTTCTGACGGCACCGTGAAAATCTCGCCGCGCGCTTCAAACGCCGCGCGTGTTCCGGTCGGCGAAAGCGTTGCGTTGCGAATCATGCTCGCGACTTTCTTGAACTGCGGGCGCGCCCACGGCAGATCTCCCGTGACTTCAATGTTGAGCCGATCTGCTTTTCCTGACTTGGCGTCGACGAGATAGATGTAGCCGGCCTGCTCATAAACAACCGCGTCGCTTCCGGCGGAGAGCGTCATCACGTCGAAATCTTCGTGATGCGTGAGCTGCGTCAGTTGTTTCGTATCAACTCGGTAAGCAAACAGGTTGACCGTGTGATTGCGATCGGAAAGAAAGTAGATCGTGTTGCCTATCCACGCGGGTGAACTGTCGTTGCTGTTCGTCCAGGGCAGCTTTTGGACGGACTGGTCAGCGAGCGAGATCACGGAAACGGGGTGCGTCCGGCCGCCGCGATAATGACGCCACATACTCGTCTCGTACCACTCGGGCACGAACGCCGTCGAAAACTCTTCGTACGCGAGGCGGCTACCGTCGGGCGAGTACGTTCCGGAGAAAGCGCGCGGCAGCGGCAACATCTCAGGTAGTCCGCCGTCGACGCTGATGGTCCAGAGTTGAAAGTATGACTGTTGCGGAGCACTCGCGCGGTTAGACGCGAAGATGATCGATTTGCCGTCCGGCTTCCAACCCCGGGCGCGGTCGATGCCCGGGTGATATGTGAGCCGTCGCGGATCACCGCCGGAGGACGAAACAACATACACGTCAGTGTTACCCGCGACCGTCGCCGTAAACGCGATCTGTGAACCGTCCGGCGAAAAATACGGATCGATCTCGACTGATGGAGTCGACGTCAAACGACGCGCTGCGCCGCCGCTGCGCGATACGATCCACAAGTCGCCCGCATATTCAAACGCGACAGAGTCGCGACTCACCGTCGGATGTCGCAGCAGCCGAGTGCCTTGCGCGAAACTCATGCTCGACACGTACAGCAACACAAAGAGTGCTATCAGAGTCAGTTTCATTTTGGGTTTTTGTGCTTTTTTGTGGCTAAAGACTTTTTGTGCCTTTGTGGCTAAAATTCAACCCTCAACCCCACTTGTCCTTCGCGTCCGGGCAGCACCTGCCGCAAGGAGCCGAATGGACTTCCAACTATATTCTGCTGTACCTGAACAGCAGCGGGATTTTGACGATTGAGCAGATTGAAGAACTCGAACATTGCCTGGATCTTCACACGCTCCGTGATGTTGAACCGCTTGGCGACGCGCATATCGAGGTTCACAAAAGCGGGACTCGTGAACGCGTTACGTCCGGGACCGTGATCGATGGCATTGAAAGTTCCGTCTCCGTCCGGATCCTCGAGGGCAAGCGGCTGGCGACTGAAGTGAAACCCACTCTGCGCCCGGAAGATTCCACTGAACTGCAATTGCCAGGGCAGTTCAACCAACCCGTTAATCTGAAACGTGTGGTCCACTGACAAGTCTGACGGACCTTTGTCGAGATCCGGCCCGTTAACAAACGTGCCGGCCTGAGCGACGAACCGTCCATTCGCGCGAGTGAAGGATCCACTCGCATTCGTTCGACCGGTTCCCGTCTCAGTAACGAGGGGCGCGATGCCCACAAAACTATCCGAAGGCAGGCTGGTAATGCCAAGCACATTGTCAGTCTCGTCGGCAAACGCATAGTTGCCGCTCAACGTGAAGCGCCGCGAAAAGCGCCGCGTGAAACTAACGATGAATCCATCGTAAACACCTTCATACCACGGACCAAATGTTTGAATTGGACCAGCAGTGAACGGCGGCAGGAACGAGCGGCTCGAAGCTCTCGACGAGAACGCGATATTAGTCTCGCGAACGCCGAGCAGGTTGTTCATGTTGCGGTGGTAGTAGTCGGCCTCGAAGACGATGTCCTTAAACTCCTGCTGAATGCCGATACTGATGCTGCGCGTGAACGGCGTTTGGAAGCTGCGATCGATATCAGTCGGAAACAGTTGCGCCGGTATGGCTGCGTGTGACAAGGCGCCAAACGGTCCCCAGAAAAAGAAACCGTTCGCTTTACCGACCGCCGTAGCCGCCGCCGCTAAATACTGATCCGGCGTTAGACCAGACAGCGATTGAATGTTGCTGATATTGATCACCGCGTTCGCCGGAATTGCCGCATGGCCCGACGCCACGACGCCGTTCAACCTGTCGATGCCGATGAAGAGGCCCGGTGAAAACGGACACGCCACATTGCCCGCGGTGATCTGTGCATCCGTCAGGTTCGGCGAGACGCAGAGTCCGCCGGGAAACAGTGAAGCGTTAATGGCCGCCGGCGCGAGTGTGGGTACACCGTAAAAGCCTCGCGGATACGAGAACGGTTGGACCACACGACGATCGGCGCCGCCAAACGCCGGCACATCGCGCACCAGCCCGAGACGAAACTGATCGTAAAAGACTCCGTAATGGCCGCGAATGACGGTGTGCGATGCTGCCTGCCACGCAAAGCCAACGCGTGGCGAGATGTTGCTCTTCCTCTTAAACTCCGAGTCGTAGTCCCAGCGCAGACCGAAATTCAACGTGAGTTTCGGGTGAAACTTCCAGTCGTCCTGCAGGAACAGTGCGTTGTAGTTGTTTTGTAAGTGAATCTCGTTGGCTGCGGGGGTCAGGCCGCCCGCGGTAGTCACCGTGAAGAACCCCGCGTTGAATGGTCCGAACGTCGTGAAATCAGGCACGGTGGCAAAAAGCTGAAGGTTCTGGATCTGCGATTCGATTCCGTCGACTTTCGTCCGCAAAAAGTTCCAGCCAAACTTGATGTTGTGCTCACCGAAGAGCTTGTTGATGTTCGCGGAAGCGGACGTGTACTTCTGGTCCAACGCAGTTTTCGACGTGTTGTTGCCAAACGAGAATGAGCCGAGGTTGCCGAAGAGCGCGCCAGTATTGTTGTTGCTGAACATCTGGAAGGTCGTGCCCACACCCGCTTCCGGATGGGCCGGGCGCGTTTCAGACGTGTCGCCGCGATAACCACCGCGCAACGTTAACACCCACGGATTTCCGCTGTCTCCAAGTAGCACCGTATCGCTGAACGACAACAACAAATGTCGAGCCCCCGTGTCGTTTCTTCTCGACGGCAGGTCGGTCGCATTTGAAAGCGGCAAAAACTCGCGCACGTTTCCGTTGGTGTAGCTCACCGATTGATTGAGACTGTGGCGTCCAAGCTGTTCGTCCAATTTGAAGAAGCCGCGCGTATCGAAGGTGCGCGAGGGGTTGTCAAACTGATTTTCGAAATCACGCGCGATCTGCGGCGTGCCGGTTGGAAACACAAAATTCAAAGTGCGGTTCTCGCGGATTCTCTCCGCCGAACCGAAAAAGAAAACCTTGTCTTTCACTACTGGCCCACCCACCGCGAAACTGCCGTCCCAGCGTTGTAAGAATGGCGCTTCGTCCTGCGTCGCATCGAGCGAGTTCGAAGAATCGAAGACGTTGTTGCGAAAGAATATCGACGCGAGGCCGTGATAATCGTTCGAGCCGCTGCGTGTGATGACGTTGACGACCGCGCCCGAGGCTTGGCCGAACTCAGCCCTGAAACCTGCGGTCAGAACCTGAAACTCAGCGATT
>DATNDM010000397.1:0-2636 GCA_035553235.1 Pyrinomonadaceae bacterium
GGCCATGTGCCGATGCACTTGATCAAAGAGAACATGGACAAGCAGCTCGAGACGTGCGAGGAAGCACCGTTCTACACGCTTGGTCCACTCACGACTGACATCGCGCCCGGCTACGATCACATCACGTCGGCGATCGGTGCGGCGATGATTGGCTGGTTTGGGACGGCGATGCTGTGTTATGTGACGCCGAAGGAACACCTCGGTTTGCCGAACAAGAAGGACGTGAAAGACGGTGTCATTGCTTACAAGCTGGCGGCGCACGCGGCGGACCTGGCGAAGGGACATCCGGGCGCGCAGTATCGCGACAATGCGTTGTCGAAAGCGCGTTTTGAGTTTCGTTGGGAAGACCAGTTCAATCTCTCACTCGATCCCGAAGTCGCGCGCGAGTATCACGATGAAACCCTACCGCAGGAAGGCGCGAAGCTCGCGCACTTCTGTTCGATGTGTGGCCCCCACTTCTGTTCCATGAAGATCACGCAGGAGGTGCGCGCGGGGCTGACCGAAAAAGCCGAGGAGTTCAGAAACACGGGCGGCGAGATTTATCGTGATATTGGAACTGGTCACGAGGGAGTGCTTTAACACGGATGAACGCGGATTTAAAATCGGATTTAAATCCGTGTAATCCGCGTTTAGTTGATGATCCCCGCCTTGCGCTGCATTTCCTTGAGGGCCTCCGGGATGAAGGAGGTGATTTGGAAGGTTTCTTCGCGGCCGTCCGCATAGGTCTGGTAGAGATTGAAGTCTGGGAGGGAGAGGCAGCTTAGGGGGGAGTGGTGGTTGTAGCCGGTGTCGAGGCCGACGGCGCTGTGAGAAATATAAATGCCGTGGCGACCGAGGCGACCGCGCAAGGGCAACAACGGCGTCGGGGTGTGGCCGAAGACGCAGGGCTTGCCGCGGTAGTTCTTGTAGAAATCCATGTCGCGCATCCATAGCAGCGACATCTGTGAACTCTCGCTCGGATGCTTGCCTTCGTCGAGTCCGGCGTGCACGTAAATCGCAAACTCGTCTTCGTAGTAAAAAGGCAACTCCTGCATGAATGCGAGATGCTCCGCCGGCAATGAGCGCTCAAACAGCGCCCGCATCTCTTCAAGATCCTGTTCACTATCGACTCTGACCGGCTGGCCCGTGTACTGCTCGAACGTGCGCTCGCCGCCAACAACATTCGTCAGCCACAGATTACTGCGACCCTCGAGAAAGTCCATCAACATCTGTTCGTGATTGCCGCGCAAACAGATAACGCGTTCCGGATTCTCGCGACAGAGTTTAAGAATGTGCGAGACGCAACCGGGCGCGTCGGCGCCACGATCGATCAAGTCGCCCAAAAAGACGAGCGTGTCGTTTTCCGGATCTCGCGGCAGCATGTCGAGGAGATTGAGGAGCTGCGCGCAACGGCCATGTATGTCGCCAACGACAAATGTTTTCATTCAGACTGGTCCCCGGGTTGCTCGCGGTTGCTCTTGATGCGGGTCATCAACTCAACGAAACGTGGATCCTCGTGCATGTCGGTCCAGTTTGGATCTGACTCAAACCACTTGTAATTCTCATTGCCAAGCCCGATGGCCGTCTCCAGCCAGCGAAGCGCTTCCACCTGACGCCCCTGCAAAAGATAAGCTGACGCAAGCCAGTAAGCGATATCGTAATCGGCCTCCGCAACTTGCCTGACTTTCGGCGTCAGTTGCTCGTTCGCCTTCGTGTGCTGTCCCTGCGCACTCAGCGCGACCGCGAGTATCGGCCTGACACCATCGATCTGCGGATGCCTTTGCAACACCTGGTGAAGAATGTTGATAGCCTCGTCGATCTCGCCTTTGTAGTAAAGCACGCGCGCGCGAAAGACCTTGATCAGCGGATGCTCGGGTTCGATTGCCTCGCCTTGATCGAGCTCGCGCATCGCTTCTGCATACTCGCGTTGATACATGAAAATGCGCGCGCGATTGTAACTTGCAAGCACCTTTTCACCGGGATTCAGCCGCACCATCCGATCGAAACTGCGCAGCGCTTTTTCGTATTCGCTATCGAGCCGCGCGACGACACCGCGCACAAAATGCACGCCCGGATCGTTCGGATACTCGTCGCGCAGCGCATCAACAGCCTCACGCGCTTTCGGCTTTTGCCCGCCGGTGAGATAGATAAACACCATGTGCATGCGCGCTTCGAGCAGACGCGGGTCGAGCGTCAAGGCTTTTCGAAACGCGTTCTTCGCCTTGTCGTGATCGCCCGACTGGCCCAGGCCTTTCAAAACGCGATTGACGTAACAACTTCCGAGCGCGGAGTAAGCGAGCGCGAAGTTCGGATCGATCTCGATCGCACGGCGGAAGTGTTCGATTGCTGAGTCGAGATGTTCGCGCTCGATCGTGTGATAGATAAACGACGCGAGACAGTCGCGACCACGCAGATACTCTTCGGAAGCCGCAGCGTCGGCGGTTGTCTTTCGCGCCAGCTCGACTTTCTCATCAGGACTAAGCTCGAGCCGCAAACCTTCGACGATCCGCTGCACGATCGTGTCCTGCACGCCGATGATGTCGCTGGCGTCCGCGTCGATACGCTCGCTCCAGAGAATCTCGCTGGTGCGAACGTCGAGCAGTTGCGCGGTCACGCGCAGACGATCACCGGCGCGAAGAAAAGTCGCCGTCAGGATC
>DATNDM010000398.1:0-4722 GCA_035553235.1 Pyrinomonadaceae bacterium
ACTTTCGGCGCCTCAGGTCGAATGGCCAGGTGCGCATGGACCACATGCGGCAGCACCTCGTACGCGACCTTGATCGCGCGCAGCGCATCGGCCGCGAGCTCGGGTGTGGTGGCCGCGACGGCGGCAACCGGCGCACCTGCAAAACGAACTTCGGTGAGCGGCGCCGGGATGATCGCTTTCACACCCGGAATCTTCGCGGCTGCATCGGTGTCGAGCTTCGTGACACGAGCGTGCGCGTACGGGCTGCGAAGCACGCGCGCGTAAAGCATTCCGGGCAGCCGCTGATCGTAAGTGTATTTCGCAACACCAGTCGCTTTCAGTGGCCCATCAACACGCGTGACGCGGTGATTGAGCAGCTTGTGTTTGTCGTTTGGTCCCCAGCCCGGGCCGGCGTCCTCGTCGACTTCAATCTCGACCATTTGCTCGACGCCGTTGACGACGCGCGGCACGCGGACCTTCTTTTTGGGCTTGGGTGATGGTGATGGTTGTGGTTGCTGTTGTTGCATGTGCTTTACTCGATTAAGCCTGAGAGCCTTTGGCGGCTGCGAGCGCCGCTTCGAAAACACGCGGATAGGTGCCGCACCGACAGAAGTTGCCCTTGCATGCCTCGCGCACTTCAGCCAGCGATGGATTCGGGTTCTTCTTGAGATACGCTGAGATCGTGGTGACGAAACCCGGCGTGCAGAAGCCGCACATCAGCGCGTCGTTCTCGACGAAGGCGGCTTGCACGACGTTGGGTTTCTCCGGTGTGCCGAGTCCTTCAACAGTCGTGATCTTTTTGTTCATCGCATCGACCGCGAGCACAAGACACGAGTAAACGGGTTTGTCGTCGAGCAGGACAGTGCACGCGCCGCACGTTCCGACGTCGCAGACGAGCTTCGGACCAGTCACCGCGGGTTCGAGGTGATTGCGTAGTGTGTTGAGGAGAGTCGTACGCGGCTCAACCTGTGCCTCGCGTTTCTGCCCGTTCACGTCGAGCACGACTTTGACTGTTCCCGACAGCGATTCCGCAGTTGCAGCCGGGTCGTTCTTTGCTTCGGCTTCAGTCCACAAGTGGTCGGCAATCGCGGCGCCCGCGCCGGCGATACCGACGCCCTTCAGAAACTTGCGCCTGCCCGGATCGTGGTCATCACGACCTTCACGAGACTTCGTCATTGCTTCTCTCCCGCTGTTATGTTATTGGTCAAAAACCGGCTTTGTCCGAAAGTGGTTAATACGAAGATTTCTCTGTGCAACCTCTGTGTTCTCTGTGTGTCTGTGGTTAGTATTCCCCAGCCAAAACAACCACAGAGACACAGAGAACACAGAGGTTGCACAGAGAAGAAGTCATACCAGAGAGACTTCTCTCGGACAAAACCAGTCAAACCATTTCCTGGTTTAGAAATAAGTTAGCACACCGAGGAGAGTCAATGAAGCTCATTGCAGTAATCGCGCTGCTTTTGCTTTTTTCCATCTCCGTTATAGCCCAAGCCAAAACAGACTGGTCAGTCGCGATGGTCGAGTCTACGATGAAGCGTTACCCGACCGCGAAAGATCTCGGCTCATGGGAGTACGCGAAGTCGCTCTACCTCTACGGCCAGTATCTCGTTTACAAACGCACGAACGATCCGCGCTATCTCAAGTACATCAAAGACTGGGTTGACTATCACGTCGACGACCAGGGCATCGTCCGCAGTGCGAACGCGGAAGGCGAAATGCGCGAGATCACGTTCGACAATCTCGACAGTATGCTGCCCGGGAATCTTCTCCTGCTGCTTTACAAGGAGACGAAAGACAAAAAATACAAGCTCGCCGCCGATCGAATCCGCCGGCGGTTCGACACGTATCCTCGCACGAAAGATGACGGCTTTTGGCACGCAGCTAAGGGTATCGACGGGCAGCTCTGGGGCGACGGCGTCTTCATGTCGATGCCGTTCCTCGTGCGATACGGAACCATGTTTGGCGATAGCAAATACGCCAACGATGAGGCTGTGCTGCAATTGATGACTTACAACAGCCACCTGAACGACATGTTCACGGGCTTGATGTTTCACGGTTACGACGAGAGCGGCCAGGCTGCGTGGGCAGACAAGGAAACTAAACATTCCGCGGAGAAGTGGTGTCGCGCGATGGGCTGGTTCGGCATGACGTTGATTGAAGTGCTGGAACTTCTGCCGCACGATCATCCCATGCGACCGATCATCGTTGGTGAAGTCACACTACTCGTGCGCGCGTGGGCGCGCTATCAGGACGAAAAAACCGGGCTCTGGTATCAGCTCGTTGATAAAGGCGATAACCCTGCGAACTGGCTCGAGACGTCGAGCTCGAGTATGTACACGTATGTCACGGCGATGGCCGTCGATCGTGGTTACGTCGAGAAGAAGTACGCGAACGTCGTGACTCGCGGATACGCCGGCGTACTCACGAAGATCTCGCTCGACAAGGATGGCCAGACGAACATGACTGATATCTGCGAAGGCACCGGCGTCGCGGACCTTGCGTACTACTTCGCGCGCAAGCGCAACACAAACGACTTCCACGGCCTCGGCGCATTTCTGATCATGAATGAAAAATTTACGAACAAGACTCTCGACGGCAGTAGCAAGTCACTGTTTCAGCCATGATCGGTGTGGCAGGGTAGCCACGAAAAGCACAATCGATGCACCCAAACACGCTTCGCAATAAGCTTTCCGGCGTCATCGCGTTTCCGGTCACACCTTTCAAGGAAGATCTGTCACTGGATCTTCCCGGCTTGCACGAGAACCTTACAAAACTACTCGAGCATCCGATTGCGGCTGTTGTTGTTGCCGGTGGCACCGGCGAGTTGTACTCGTTGACGCCTGCTGAATACACGCGCGTAGTTGAATTGACGGCGCTGGCTGTTGAAGATCGCGTCCCGGTGATCGCGGGTGTAGGGTTCGGGCAGCGGCTCGCGGTGGAGATGGCGCAGGCGGCCGAGAAAGCGGGCGCGGACGGCATCCTCGCTTTCCCGCCTTATTACCAGCAAGCTGAAGACGAAGGATTGTTTGAGTATTACCGCGCGATTGGTAACGCTACGCGCCTCGGAATGCTGATTTACAGTCGCGATTGGGTCAGCTTTAACCCCGCGATGGTCGAACGGCTCACGGCCATACCTACTCTGATCGGGTGGAAAGACGGCCATGGCGACATCCGTCGCTTGCAGATGATCATGAATCATGTTGGTGATCGTTTGCACTGGATCGGCGGCGCGGGTGACGACATGGTTGCGGCTTACTTCAGCATTGGTGTGACGACGTTTACTTCGAGCATCGCGACAGTTGCGCCGCGGCTGTCGTTGCGACTTTGGGAACTCGCCGATGCCGCTGATTCCGAAGCGCTCAGAGATCTGCTGGATCGCTGCGTGGTCCCACTTTACGCGTTACGCGCGCGTCGCAAGGGTTACGAAGTGTCGGCGATGAAAGCGATGATGGACATGGTCGGTCTGAACGGCGGTCCAGTCCGCCCACCGCTCGTCAACGTCAAGCCCGACGAAGAAGACGAACTGCGGACGATTCTCGCGTCGTGGGAAAAATTTTTATAAAGCCGCGGATGAACGCGGATGCACGCAGATCCGTAAGTCCGGTTTTTGATCCGTATAATCCGTGTTCGGCTTTACTTGCATAGACCGCTAGATGCACATCATTTCTTTTGCTACGGCCGAAACGAAGTGGAGCGTGCCGCGCCTCGGCATTCTCCTTCACGTCGGCGAGCGCGATACCGGTTATCGTCTCGATTGCGAGAAGCTGTTTGCCGAAGCCGAGCGCCCGTCGAATCCGCTCGCATGGTTCGACATGGATGGTCCATGGTTTCAAAAAGCACGCGCGACGCACGACACGTTGATCAAAGACGAGCAGGCGCTCAGCGAAGCGGTCGGGAAAGGCTGGCTCGTGCCGAGCAGCGATGCGTACTGGTTCGCGCCCGTGCCGCGTCCCGGCAAAATCATCTGCATCGGTCTCAACTACCGAGACCACGCCGCCGAAAGCAAAATGCTGATTCCTGAGAAGCCCGTTGTGTTTTCGAAGTTTTCGACGGCGGTGATTGCGCCCGGCGAGCCCGTAGTTTTGCCGTCGACCAGCCGGCAGGTCGACTACGAAGCGGAACTGGCGGTCGTAATTGGCCGGCGCGCGAAGCAAGTTAAAGCGGATCGCGCCTACGATTACGTGTTAGGCTACACGGCTTTCAACGACGTGACCGCGCGCGATTTTCAGTTTGCGGACGGCCAGTGGCAGCGCGGAAAATCGTGCGACACGTTTGCGCCGATGGGCCAGACGATTGTTACGACCGACGCGATTCCCGATCCGCACAAGCTCTCGATCAAGCTCGTGCTGAACGGGCAGACGATGCAGGATTCGAATACGGACCAACTGATCTTCGGCGTCCCCGCTCTGATTGAATTCTTGTCGGAGTCGATGACGCTCCAGCCGGGAGACGTGATCGCGACGGGCACGCCGTCGGGCGTCGGCTTCGCGCGCAACCCGCCGGTGTTCTTGAAGCCGGGCGATCAAATGGAAGTGCTGATCGAAGGCATGGGCGGGCTCGGGAATCCGGTGGTTAGTGAGTCTGCACGGTAAGTTTCACGCGAGAAAAATTGTTAAGGAACATTATGCGCCAACTACTCTTACTGCTGCTCGTACTTTGTCTGCTGGCCAGTTGTACGAAAGGCCCATCCACGAACAACACGAAGAAGAAACTCACCATCGCCGTCATACCGAAAGGCACGAC
>DATNDM010000399.1:0-2804 GCA_035553235.1 Pyrinomonadaceae bacterium
CATGAGGCCACGCGTGAAAGCATCGCTCAACGTGCGATCGAGTGCTGCGTGTTCGTCAGTGCCAGGTGCAAAGTCCTGATAGCCGTATGCGATCGCGACTTTGTCCCACTCACCGATGCCTTTCGCGTACGCATCAGACAAATCAGGTACTCCATCCGGACCAAGCTTCGCGAACGGCGCGGGATAGTCCATCACCGACGATCGACCGACTGGACTCGCAGCGTAGTTGTGTTGCAGTCCGAGAGTGTGGCCCACTTCGTGCGCGGCGAGTTGTCGCAGGCGCGCCAACACCATCTCCATGAGTTTCGGTGAAGCGGTGTTGGTTTTGTCATACGGCGCCAGCAGACCTTCAGCGATCAAAAAATCCTGCCTATCGCGCAATGAGCCGAGCGACACGCGTCCCTGAATGATCTCGCCCGTGCGCGGATCGACGAGCGAGTTGCCATACGACCAACCACGCGTCGAGCGATGGACCCACTGAATGACGTTATAACGCACGTCCATCGGATCGACTTCCGGCGGCATCACCTCGACGCGAAAGGCGTCCTTGTAACCAAGCGCCTCGAAAGCCTGGTTCCACCAGCGCGCGCCTTCGACCAACGCCGAGCGCACCGGTTCGGGTGCTCCACGATCGACGTAATAGACGATCGGTTCCACGGCTTCACTCACCCGCGCACTCGGATCTTTCTTTTGCAAACGATGTCGCGTGATGAAGCGCTTCGTGATGGGCTCTTCGATCGGAGTCGCGAAGTCCATGTAGTCGATACCGGAGTAACCGGCACGCGGATCGAAGACGCGCGGCTTGTAGCCCGGCGGTGGCAGTTGCACAAACGAATGACGCTCGCGCACCGTGATCGCTTCCGGTACCGGCACGACTTCCCGCACGTACTGTCCCGACGGTTCGCCGGTGAACGTTAAAGTGGTTTCGATTTCTGTGTTCTGCGGAAAGTTCTTTGTATTTGGCAGGTAGAACGCGCTGCGGGAGTCGTCGAGTCGGTAAGTTCCCTGCTGTGCACGTTGCAGTGTTTGCGTAACCTGGTGAACGTCGCGCAAATAAAACTTCGTGGCGTCCACCAGCACGCGATTGCCTTCTTCAGCCGCGACCTCGAAGCCCCAGAGCGTCGATTCTGCAAACGCGTCGCGCACCGCGGTGCGCTCGTCGGCGTTGTTACTGAGCGCGCGAAAGTTGTAATTAGGCGCGACCATTAACACGCGTGGTCCACTGCGATCGAAACGGACGATCGCACTGCTGCCGAGTTGACCACGATCGAGACCGATGTCGTTTGAGCCGATGCCGGCGGGCAACGATTCGACGTAGAGAAACTCGGTGTTCCACTTGTCTATCTCGAGCCAGATCTTTCCGGCTTTTGCATCCCAGTAAAACGGGAAGTAGCCGGCAAACTTCTCCATGCCCGCGACTTTGTCCGAGATTTTCTGGGCCTGGATCGTCGAACCGCAGACGAGAACAAGTAAAAGGATCACGAGGCGCTTCATGTCAGATCTCCCCTTAAACACGGATGACACGGATTTTTCTTACTGATTTTTCCACTCAGGAACGCGTCCGGGTGTCCATGGCGCGCCCGCGGCCTCGAGTTGCTTCTCGAGTTTATCCAGATCGACTTCGATCAGTTGGCGCAATTGGCTTAACGTGCTCTCGAAGTCCTGCGCCGCAGCGTTGTATTGCGCGATCTGTGTCTGCGTGGGACGCGAGATCGACATGCGTTGCGCACCGACAACATAACCGATGCGATCGTTGATCGACGGCGGCGTGTTGATGTTGCGTTGCCGCGCCGCTGCGTCGCCGCTCAATGCACGCAGGATGTCGTTGGTGCGTCGTTCGAGCGCTGTCGCCTGCTCCTGTAATGCTTGCGGCAATGATGGGGTCTCGTTGATCGCGCGTTTGATTGCTGTGAGCCGCGGTCTGAGTGCGTTGGCGGCCTGCGTTGCGCCGCTCGCCGCACGTTGTAGACGCATCGCTTTCGTTTGAAACTCTACAAGCGTCGCGTGATCGGAAGTCGACATGTTTTCCTGGCCCTCGACCACGACCTGAAATTGCTGTGGTGGGCCAAGCTGAGTCACGACACCATCGACACGCTTCGCTACGACGGCTTTGTAAGTGCCGGGCATCACGAGCGCACCTGACGGCGGTTCAAAATCAAAATCCGCGTCAGGCGGTTGCGGCGCCGAAAGATTTGCAGCCGGATAGCGCAGGTCCCACGTGAGTCGCTGAATTCCACCTGTGACTGGTCCAGTGAGTCGGCGCACGACGTTGTCAGACGAATCAGTGATCGTCACGATGATCGCAGGCGCTTCTTCCTCTTCTTCAGCCCGCAGTTCCGCGCTGCTGGGCCAACCAACGGGCGCGCCTTTCTTTTCAGCGTCGCGCTCGGTCTCCTGTCGTTTCTCTTTCTTCGTCTTGAGCGTTTCTTTGAGATACCACGTGACGGTCGCGCCGTACGGCGGATTGTCAGCAGTGAAGAACCGCTCGCCCTGAAAACTCTTACCGCGACCGCCGAGCGGCTGCGACTGGATGTACATCAACGCGTCCTTCACCGGAAACACGGCGGCTTCCTGCCGCAACATCTCCGGCTTGATGGTCCGCAGCGGTGTGTAGTTGTCGAGAATGTAAATGCCACGACCGAATGTCCCCACGACGAGATCGTTCTCTCGTTTTTGAATATTCAAATCGCGCACGGCGATCGTGGGCAAACCACCTTTGAGTTGAATCCACTTCTGCCCGCCATCGACTGAGAAATAAAGGCCAAACTCAGTGCCCGTGAAGAGTAGATTTGGATTGACGTGAT
>DATNDM010000400.1:0-6139 GCA_035553235.1 Pyrinomonadaceae bacterium
GTCCGCGCTGAGCGACTCGCGTCTAAGAGCACGCGAAACAACCGGCACGCCGGTTTAATGGCGGCTCGCGACTATTTTTATCGTGGTCCAATCGCCCGTCGTATTGGTAATTACATGCAGGCGAACGGCGGACTGATAACCGCCGACGACTTTGCCAGGTTTGCCGCCACAGTGGGCCAGCCAGTCGAGACGGAGTATCGCGGTTATCAGGTCTTCAAAGCCGGGTTCTGGACGCAGGGCCCGGCCATGATCGAAACACTCAACATGCTCGAGGGTTTCGACTTGAAGAAGATGGGACATAACTCCCCCGCCTACATTCACACGCTCGCCGAAGCGATCAAGCTGGCCCTTGCCGATCGAGATCGTTATTACGGCGATCCGAATTTCGTGAAGATTCCGATGTCTGTGCTGTTGTCGAAAGAGTATGCCGCACTGCGACGCCCGTTGATCGACGAGGATCACGCCTCGCTGGCCCAGCAACCGGGCGATCCGATGAACATGAAAGCCGTGCTGGCCAGCGCAGTGCAGACGATTGGCCGTGCTTCTGCTGTGCCGGATATCGAGCGCGCGAACGACACGACCTGCGTCAACGTCGTCGACAAAGACGGCAACCTGTTCAGCGCGACGCCGAGCGGCGCCTGGTTGCCGGCCGTAGTCGCCGGGGACACGGGCGTGTTGATGGGCCAACGTTTGCAGTCGGCACTGACTGATCCAAACAGTCCAAACGTCGTCGCGCCGGGCAAGCGACCGCGCATCACGTTGACACCGACACTCGTACTCAAAGGTGGTGAGCCGTTTATGGTGCTCAGCACGCCGGGCGGCGATAATCAGGACCAGGCGCTGCTGCAAGTGTTGCTGAACATTATCGAGTTTGGCATGAATCCGCAGGAAGCCGTTGAGGCGCCGCGCTTCGACACGCAGCACTACGTCAGCTCCTTCGACGATCATGAATTTGTACCGGGGTCACTCAACGTCGAATCACGCGTGAGTTTGAAAACTATCCAGGAGCTTTCTCAAAAAGGGCACAAGGTCAAGGTACAGGGCGAATGGGGCACGCTCTCGGCGCCCACGGTGATTATTTACGATCCAAAGACCGGTGTAGCGTCGGCGGGCGCCGATCCGCGGCGCAGTCGTTACGCTGTCGCATGGTAACCAACCTCAACAAAGGAGTCCCCCAATGAAGATCTTTGCCAGACGCAAGGCAGTCCTCGCACTAGCTTTACTCATTCTTGTTTTCGCAACGCGTGGCTCGGCGGCGGCTCCAGTGCTGCCGAACCCGATCCTCTATTTTCTCGGCGCGGAGTATGTTGAAATCAACGGCAAGCAGATCACACGTTATCGTTTCGATGTACTGAACAAGGAGGAATTTCCGGACGATATGTTTGCCGCGTCGCCTGCGCTTCCGCCGTGCGGCAGCAACACGAAAGCAGCGCGCACGTGGGTCGACTTTTACGATCAGAGTGGCAAGCGATTGAACGGATTCTGCGCGCTCGGGAAGTCGGCGGATCTCAACGGCATCTGGTTCGCGCTCGACGAGGGTGTCGTACCGCCGAGTTGGATCTACATCGAGATGAACGATCGCAAGACGAACACGAAGTACAAATCGAATCTGGCTGACACAACGCTTTAATCAAAACAAAGACAGGGGAAGAAACATGGGACTTCAGGAAGGTCAACGCTTCGTAGATTTCAATCTCAAGAACCAGGACGGCGAGACCGTCAGGCTTGATGACTTCAAAGGTAAGTGGCTCGTGGTCTACGTCTATCCGAAGGACGACACGCCCGGCTGCACGATTCAGGGAAAGTCGTTTACGGCGACTAAGCAGGAGTTTGATGACGCGAACATCGCCGTGGTCGGTGTGAGCGAGGATGACGTCGACTCGCACAAGGCTTTTTGTAACAAGTTTAGTTTCACTATCGACCTGCTCGCGGATCCGAATCACGAGTTATTGAAAGCAGCGGGTGTGGGGCAGAGTGATTACAAGGGGACGATGTACTGGAACCGCACGAGCTTCGTGATCGATCCCGAGGGAAATTTAAGGAAGAGGTACGACAAGGTGAACCCTGAGGGTCACGAACGCGTCCTGCTCGATGATATCAAGGCAATGCAGTAAGCGTTTTCGTCCACAGATTACGCAGACTACGCAGATTCAATAAACATTCTGCGTAATCTCTGGATAAAGCGTCTATTCGAGCACTAACTCCGCTACAAGTGGACAATGATCCGACGCCGCACGAATCCGTTCCTGCGGCGTCGTAATCACTTCACAGCGCTGCAATCGATTCGCAAACGCTTTCGGCACAAACACGTAATCCAACCTGACATGCGGATCCCAGGTCGGAAACGTGTATCCCTTATCGTCCGGATGCAGCCCGCGAAAGCCATCCGCATAACCAGCATCGAGCACTAACTGGATCGACTCGCGTTGCAGCTTCCTCCCGCTGATCCAGATCAGCCCGCGGATCCAGGTTGGCAGTCGATCGAGCTCAAGCACTTCTCCGGGCGCAAGCGTGTTGAAGTCGCCGACTAGAACATGAAACCCGTTTTGATGTCGCTTGATGCCTTCGAGCAACGACCGAATCTCGCGCGTGCGTCGCCGTTCATCCCACTTCGAAAAGCGAGCGCTGAGATGTAAACCAAAAACGCGTGTCTTGCCGCCCGCCGGAACGATTTCGAGAAACGAGTGACGCGCACCCGCCGGATAATGCCACTCGTGATAATCAACTTCCGTGCGACTCAGGAAACCGATCGAGTGATTTCGTCTCGCGGCCCAGAACGGATACTTCGTCGCCTCGGAGAGACGCTCGATAACTACAGGATCGATCGCTTCCTGAAAAACGACAAGGTCGGGCGCCGCTGCAACGATCGTTTCCGCGAGCGCGTCTTCCCTGCCGCGGCCACCAAAGCGAATGTTGTAGCTCAGCAACCTCAGGGTCACGCGTTCTCACCAGACGGAACCACCACGTAATACGGCTCACCAAACAAAACATCGCGACCATAAAGCACCAGACTCGACGTGGCCTGAAAATTTACCGGGCGTCCGACCAGCTCTTGCAGCGACTCGCGCAGCGGATTCAGACTCGGCGCGATGTTCGGATCCTTATCGCAGAGCGGCGCCGTGTGCAGTCCCGGAATGTAATAACCATTCGAGGACCATGCTTCCATCACTTTGTTGCCGACGAGGGTCACGTCCAGATCGCTTGTCCCTTTACCTTGCGAGTCGAATGGCAGGCCGTCTTCGTGACGTTTGTTGGTGACGACGCTGCCGCGCAGCACGATCCCGGTTCCTTCGGGAAGCCCCTGTTGTAGTTTGCGGTAGAACGCGATGTAGAGACGCTCATCACCGCCAAATGCGAGTGTGATAATGCGCGAGCGGATCTCGCTCTCGCTCATTTCGTATGCATCTTTAGGCATGTTTTCTCTGTGCAATCTCTGTGTCCTCTGTGTCTCTGTGGTTACTCCAGTCTCTACCACAGAGACACAGAGAACACAGAGATTACACAGAGAAGAAAAATTACAATCGGGGGCTTTAGTTAACGGGAGATGTCTCTGACGACTTCGTAAAACTCGCGCGTGCCTTCACGAACGTTCTTCACGGTGATGCGCTCATTGTTGCCATGCACGCCTTCGTCTTCTTCGGGGGTCGTGTAAATCGGCGCCCAACCATATGCGACTATGCCCAACTGCCGGTAAAGCTGACTCTCAGTATAACCGCTGAGCATCTTGGTTGTGACAACCGCCCCCGGATGCTTCTCTTTTGTCTTGCGGGCGATGAGAGAAAACAACTCCGTATCGATCGGGGAACTGTTTGGTTGTTTGAACCGATTGACACTCTCAATCTTGATCGACGGATCCGCGATCACGGTTCGCAGCGCGTTGAGAAAGTCGTCAGGCGACTCACCCGGCAATAGACGAACGTCGAGATTGCACGTCGCAGCGTTCGGAATCACGTTCGTTTGCTTACTGCCGCTCAGCATCGTGATCGAAATCGTGTTCCGTAACAGAAAGCCAAACTCGCGTTGACTCGAAAGCGCCTTCGCAAAATCAGGGTTCTTCAGCGACTCACGGATGTTTTGAAACTGCGCACGCAACGGCTCCTGCTGCAAAGGCGCAATGTCTTTGAAGAACTGCTCGACAGCCGGCAGTAACTTCACCGGCGTCTCCCAATCGAGTATGCGATTCATCGCGCGAATGAGACGGTTCGTCGCTGAATCAGCTACGGGTCGCGAGCCGTGTCCCGGCAAGCCGGTAGCGGTGAGTTTCAACCAGAACGGCGCCTTCTCGGCAACGTCGACGCCAACCAGCTTCACGGTGTTGCCTTCGAGCAGGTTGTCGCCGCCTTCGGTGAGCACGTATTCGGCGTTCTTGAACAGGTCGGCCTTGTTCGCGATCATCCATAGCGAGCCGATGTCGTCAACTTCTTCGTCAGCAGTGCCTAGAAAGATCACGTCGCGCGAGAGCAATGGTCCTTCGCGCTTGAGTATGATCATCGTCATCAGGTGAAGCAGTCCTTCACCCTTCATGTCGAGCGCGCCGCGACCGTAGATCGAGCCGTTCTTGATGACAGCAGAAAACGGATCGACATCCCACGAAGCGGGTTCCGCGGTGACGACGTCCATGTGACTCAGAAGAATTATCGGACGCTTCGAACCGTTGCCTTTGAGGCGCGCGATGATGTTTGCACGACCGGGCTTGAACTCGAAGACCTCGTTCTCGATCGCGTTCTGATCAAAGATCTTCTTCAGAAACTTCGCCGCTTCGAGCTCGTTCCCCGGCGGATTCGAAGTGTTGACGCGCAGATACTGCTGCATCAAATCGACGGCCATGTCCTGGTACCGCGGCCAGTCGATGGCGCCACCATTCTGCGCATTAACACTCGACGGAAAAACAACCAGGGCCACTGCGAACAAAGTAATTGCGATCACGCGCCTGGGCTCAACACTCATCTATTTGTGCCTTTGTGTTCTTCGATGTGCCTTTTGTGGCCGAACGAGTTTTTATATTAACATGCGCTAACTCAAACGATGCGTCTCTTCCCCGTGCTTGCCATGTTGTGCGCCGCCTTCGCTGCGGGCGCGATCAATTCTATCGCCGGAGGAGGAACGCTACTGACGTTTCCAGTCCTGATCTGGCTCGGACTCGATCCGAAAGTCGCCAACGGCACCAGCACTGTCGCACTCTGGCCCGGACTCTTCGGCGGTCTCTTCGGTTATCGGAAAGAACTCGCGCACAGTTCCACGATCCTATTGCGGCTCGGCGTGACGAGTCTCATCGGCGGCGCGTGCGGCGCAGTGCTGCTGGTCCGTACACCATCAAAAGTCTTTGCCGACCTTGTACCATTCCTGATCCTGTTCGCAACACTGCTCTTCATGTCGAACGGCGTCGTGAACAAGCGACTGCACCTCGGATCACTCGACGAAAAGCACATGGGTCTGTGGTGGAGCGGCGCCATCATCTTTCAGTTTTTCTCCGCGACTTACGGCGGCTACTTCGGCGCCGGTAACGGCATACTCATGCTCGCGGCAATGGGACTGCTCGGCATCAACGAACTGCACCGCGCCAACGGCATCAAAAACTTCCTCGGCATCTGCATCAACGCGGTCGCCGTGCTGATCTTCGCATTCGCGGGCTACGTCGTCTGGCAAGACGCGCTTTTGATGGCGTGCGCCGCACTCATCGGCGGCTACTTTGGCGCGAAAATGGCGATGCGCGTGGGACAAAAATGGGTGCGCCGTGGCATCGTGCTGATCGGATGGGTGATATTTTTCGTGATGCTGTGGAAAGTGCGCCAACATCCTCAATGACGTCACACAAGCTTCCGCGCGAGTTCTATCTTCGACCTGACGTGCTCACCGTTGCTCGCGATCTGCTCGGCAAGTTGCTCGTCGTGCCTGGTCCGAATGGCGAGCGTGTCTCCGGCAGGATCGTCGAAGTGGAAGCTTATCGCGGCCCGGAAGACCGCGCGTCACATGCTTACGGAGGCCGCCGCACGAAGCGAACGGAGACGATGTACGGCGCGGGCGGCGTTGCTTACGTCTATTTCGTTTATGGCATGTACTACCAGTTCAATGTCGTCAGCGGTGTCGCAGACGTTCCACACGCGATCCTCGTGCGCGCACTCGAGCCCGTCGAGGGAAT
>DATNDM010000401.1:0-6683 GCA_035553235.1 Pyrinomonadaceae bacterium
AGCGTGCGTTTGGCGAAGGGAAAACTGGGGACGCGGATTGAACGGATCGAAGCCACGGATTAACGCGGATCGAGGCTATGCGGCAGAGGATTGTAATTAACCTGGATGCGCCGGCGAGCCCGGGGGCCGGAAAGACGGCAGGACCACGAGCTGGGAAGCGAAGGCGTTGGCCGCGTGTGCTCGCGGTTCTCGCGTTGTTGGTTGTGATTGGCGTTGTTGGTGCGGGCGTTGGTGGTTTTTTGTTGTGGCGGCACTTCCAAGCAACGCCAACTTACACGATGGCGCTGATGCTCGATGCCGCGCAGTCGAACGACGCGGTCGAGTTTCAGAAGCGAATTGACGACGAAGAAATCGCGAAGAACATCGCGGCGAGGGTCAATCAAAAAGCCGCGGCGCGTTACGGTTACGCGCTCAACAGTTCAATCCAGCAACAGATCGACAACGCGATGCCGGCGTTGTTGCCGGGCGTCACGCGAGCTGTTCACGATGAGTTTTTCAATGCGATGAAAGCGCTTGTGGCAGCGCCGGAGAAACGATCGTTCATCACGATTGTTGGTGCGGTGCGGTCGTTGCTGACAATCACTGAAGAAGGTGATTCCGCGAAGGCAACCGGAACAGTGTCCGGACATAATATCGAGATGACGATGCGACGCGACGGAAACGGGTGGAAGGTGACAGATGTAAAAGACGACGTGATCGTACAGCGCATCGTCGACAGTGTGATGAAAGAGCTGCCGGCAATCGGAAGCATTGACGCGAACAGTCCGCTGCTGAAGCCATCGCAACGAAAGCGATCGGGTCGTGGAAGATAAAAGATGAGTAACGGCGCAGAACAAAACAGGACATTCGAAGCTTCGCTGGAAGCGCTCGAACAGATCGTGCGGCAGTTGGAAGACGGCGACTTGCCGCTCGAAAAGAGTCTCGAGTTGTTTGAACAGGGCATCCGGCTCTCGCGCGAATGCCAGGAGCGGTTGGGCCAGGCCGAGCGGCGCATCGAGATCCTCTTGCGCGATAACCAGGGACGGCCGGTGGCCGCGGCGTTTAAGGAAGAGGCCGGTGACGCGGCCAGGACTCCTGGGCGCGAGGAGGAGAATGGCGTCTAACGCGATCCAAAATCCACTCGAGCTCGACAGTCTGCTGGCGGGCAGTCGCGCACTCGTCGAGCTCGAGCTCAACAAGTTGCTGCCGTTGTCTGGGACTGCGCCCGAGAAGATCCATCAGGCGATACGCTGGAGCGTCTTCGCAGGGGGAAAGCGTTTTCGGCCGGCGTTGTTGCTGGCTGTGGGACAGGCGTTCAGCGCGCCTGTCGAGGCGTTGATACGAACCGCGTGCGCGTTTGAGATGGTCCATACTTACTCGCTGATCCACGACGATCTGCCCGCAATGGATGACGACGATCTGCGACGTGGCAGGCCGACGTGTCACGTGCGCTTTGACGAGGCTACCGCGATCCTTGCGGGTGATGCGTTGCAGACGCTCGCGTTCCAGACGATCGCTGAAGACGCGGGGCTGGAGGCGACGACGCGTATCGCGCTGATCGCGGAGCTCGCGCATGCAGCGGCGACGCCGGAGGGGATGGTCGCAGGCCAGGCGCTCGACATGGAAGGCGAGACTCGGCAGGTGAGTGGCGCGCAGCTCGAGGAGATTCACCGGTTAAAGACTGGGGCGTTGATCAGGGCCGCGGCGCGTGGTGGCGCGATCATCGGAGGCGGGAACGATAATGAACTCGCGGCGATAACGAGTTACGGATCACATCTTGGGCTGTTGTTTCAGATCACGGATGACTTTCTCGACGTGACCGCAACGATAGAAGATCTCGGCAAGACGCCGGGGAAGGATGCGCGTTCCAATAAAGCAACGTATCCCGCGCTGCACGGGATGGAAGCGACGCGTGCGGCAGCAGTGGAGGCGCATCGGAAGGCATGTTTCGCTCTGGATCAACTCGACAGACCGACAGACGTTTTGCGACTCATTGCCGATTTCATCCTGCACCGCACTGCCTAAGAATATTTTTGCCGCGAATTTACGCAGATAAACGCGGATCATTCATATGCGAGCGCCTCGCGCACAGTCACGCGAGATGCTCTCCAAGCCGGCAGGAAACTCGCCAACGCGCTCAAACCAATCGAAACGAGCAGCCATATCAACACGCCTATTGGCTCGAAGGTGAAATCCAGGCCACTGTGAAACAACATTTTGACGAAAGAGTCTCCGATGGCTTTACTAACCGGCCACGCCAGCAGCGCCGCGATGGCCCAACTCAGGACGCCGATTACAACCGCCTCCGCCACGATCATCAACCACACGATGCGCGGCGTCGCACCCAACGCTCGCATCACGCCCATCTCGCGGCGTCGCTCGAGCACGTTGAGACTCATCGTCGTCATCAAACCTAGTCCACCAACGCCACCGACAATCGCCGACATCACGATCAGAAACACGTAAATCATCAACATGTGCTGATCGAATCCGAACCTGTTTTCGCTCTTCGTTGAACTTGCGCGAGCGCGGACGCCTTGCGCTTCGAGATTTCGATCCAGATCCGCTTTCAACAAACTGATCGCGTCGGGATCCGTGTTGTCGAGCGCGAGGAGCAGTCTGTTGATTGGTCCCGTCAGCGGTATGTAGCCGATCGGCGTGGGCGCGAAGGCCTCGCGTGCCAGTCCGACGATGCGCCACGATTTCTCCTCGCCGCCAATGCCCAACGTCACGGTCTCGCCGACGTGCATCTTCGGATCTCGACCCGCGAGCGCGGTGTTGATAACGATGGCATCTGTGTCTTGCGGCGTGAGCTTTCTGCCCTCGATGATGTCGAAGTCGAGAAGCTGCGTGTCCGGCGGCAGAGCAACCACACCGAAACGACGCTCGCCGATGGATCCTTCAGACGTGAACCAACCTTCGGCTCGAGTCACGCCCGGCGTATTGCTAACGGCTTTCCGAACCGTTTCGAAGTCGTAAGGCTTCGCAAACGAAATTGTCAGATCGGATTTGCGCGCGGCAAACATGCGGTCGAGCGTGTTGACCATCGACGCGCGGATGTTTAGTGCTGAAAGGAAGAACAAGCCACCGGCCGCAAGTGTCAGCAGAGTCAACGCGAGTCGCGCACGCCGACGAAAGCTGTTGCGGATCGCGAACGCGATCAAACTGAACGTACCGCCGATGCGCACCAGCGCCCGATCGAACGCGCTCGCGCCGAAGCTTGCCTGGGGCAATCCGAAATCGGAAAGTGCGATTCGGACCGGCGTCGCCGTACCGCGCCACACCGGATAAGCGGCTGCGATCAGCGGCGCGATGATGCCAATCAATGCGACGAGCAAGTAAACCCAAATCGGTACGGCGAAGCTGTTGATGTCGAAATTGAGAAACATCGCCATGTAGCGGCACAACGCGCGACTGCCGATCATTCCAAGCGGTAGCGACACGATCACCGCCGCGATTCCGAGAAACAACGCCTGCCCAAAATAGATCCGCATTACCTGTCCACGCGTGCCGCCGATTGCTTTCATCACGCCGATCTGTCGCACTTGCGACGCCATCATGGCCGTCAGCAGGTTGATGACAAGGATGCCGCTCAACACGAGCACAAACAATCCGAAGCTCGACATCGCCAGCAGCAGTATGCCCATCAGATCCGAGTGCGGATGCTTGCCCGGCGTCGGAATCTCAACATGACGCACTTCATGACCGCGACTTTTGATCAACTGCTCGACGTCCGCAGCGACGCGCCTGATGTGATCTTCGTCGAACCTGTTTTTCGCGACGAGGATGTTCAGCTGATCCAATCGCGGTTCTTCGCCGAGTTGGACCAGCGTCGCGAGATTGATGTAGCCGTAGACGATGTTCTCCATGCGCGCCTGTGCCTGGCCCACGTCGTGCACACTGCCGCTGATCACGAGTGGCTGCTCGACTCCGTTCGCTGTCTTCACTGTCACGGCGTCGCCGATGCTCGCTTTGGCGACCTGGAACGCGTCGCGCTCGATCAGCATTTCCCCTGTCGCAGGCGGCCATGCGCCGCGCTCCGGCACGAGCTTGCTGACGCGAATGTTGGCGTAGTCTTCAACCACGAACAGCACGAGATTGCGCCATTGCACTGGTCCGGACTTCATCTGGCCGCTGATCGTGCGACGTGGTTCCGCGTCGCTCACCTCGGGATTTTGCAAAACCGCTTTGACGAGATCTTTGTCGATGGAATCAACGTGCAGCACGGCGGAGGCGGGGTTCGTCGCGAGATAACCCTGATCGAGTTCGCGCGTCAGTATCGCGTACGACGACATAACTGCCGCGAACGCCGAGATGCCGAGCGCGATGGCGAGCACGACGAGAACCGTGCGCGCACGCTCCTGCCAAAAGTCGCGAATTGCTTTTTTCCAAAGTGTATTCATGAACAAAGCCGTCCACAGATTACGCAGAACTTTTAGTCTTCAACTGGTCTATAAAATCCGTGTAATCTGTGAAATCTGTGGATGGATCTTTCCGTCGGAGATTTCAATTTTGCGATCGATCACGCGTGCGATGTCGGCTTCGTGCGTGGCGATTACGACAGTTGTGCCGCGATTCGCCAGGGCGCGAAACAGATCGAGAATTTCAGCGGCGGTGACTGAATCGAGATTTCCGGTTGGCTCGTCCGCGAGCACGAGCGGCGGCTCGTTTGCGAGTGCGCGCGCGATCGCGACGCGCTGCTGTTCACCGCCCGAGAGCGTTGCCGGCAGTTTGTTTGCGTGACGGTCGACTCCGACACGATCCAGCAATGCAATCGCACGTTTACGGCGTTCACGTAACGGGATGGATTTCGAAAAATCCATCGGCAGCATGACATTCTCGGCCGCAGTAAGCGTCGGCAACAGTTGAAAGAATTGAAAGACGAAGCCAACGTTTCGTCCGCGCCATGCCGCCAACCGGTTTTCCGACAAGGCGTGAATCTCCGTGCCCGCAACAGCGACGGAACCAGACGACGGGCGATCGATGCCTGCGACCATGTTGAGCAGTGTCGACTTGCCGCTGCCTGACTTGCCGACGATGCCGACGAACTCGCCGCCGCGGATCTCGAGATCGATGTCCTTCAGCGCGGCGAATGAGCCCGCCGGGGTTTCGTAAGTTTTCGAGACGTGATTTAAGTAGATCATGATTTGTTCGCGTGTATTTTTCAGATCGAAACGATTCTGTCCAGCGGTATGATGGGCGCGTGGGCCGTAATCGAACAAAGAGGTAACGAATGTCCAAGAACCAGCACCTACCTCTTGCAGGGTCGAACAAGAAGACCGATGCTCGCGTGCGTCGAACGCGGGACGCGCTGGGCGATGCGCTGGTCGCGCTGATGCAGGAGAAAGCGTTCGAGACGATAACGGTCCAGGAAGTGTTGGATCGCGCGCAGGTCAGTCGTTCAACTTTCTACTCACACTACAGCGATAAAGATGACCTGTTGATGAGCGACGCTGAGGAGTTTTTTGAGTCGATCTCGACGGCGCTTTCCGCGCATGGCGACAAGTCCGAGCGCGTATTTCCGGTGCAGGAGTTTTTCACGCATCTCGCCGACGTGCAGCCATTCTACAAAGCGTTGGTCAAGTCAGGCAGGTTTCAGGAGAACATGGAACTCGCGCGTGGACACTTTGCGCGCGGCATCGAACGCAGGCTCGCCGAACTACCTCGCGGACAGTCAATCCCTGCGAATGAACGTTCGGCAATCGCGTTCACGCACGCGGGCGCGTTGCTGTCGCTACTGACGTGGTGGCTGGACCGCGGCATGCGCGAGCCGCCCGCGCAGATGGACGAACTCTTTCACCGCATGATTTGGAACGGAGTGGGGCCACAAAAAGGCACAAACAAAGCCCACGAAAAAGCACAAGAATGAATTTGTGCCTTTTTGTGGGCTTTGTTTGTGCTTTTTGTGATCTATTCAGGGGTGGCTTTGCTGGAGTCGTCGGGTTTTCTTTTCACGTAGACGTCGCCCCGCAACGTCATGTTGGTCTTCTGCGCGAGTGTTGCCAACACTGACTCGAGCAGATCCTTGTCGTCGATTTTGAAGCTCGTTACGCCCGAGACGTTCGAATCGGGATCGCTGTATTGCAGCGTCAGGTAACGAACTTTGTGTTTGATGAAATGCGCCGGCAACGAGTAGATGGTGGGCACGTTGCTGGCCACCGTGGCGGCCTTCGGCTGTACCTTCTTCGAATCCGCGAAAGCCGAGGTGATTGAGCCGTAAGGAATCGAGATCTCTTTTGGTGGCTGCTTGTCTTTGAAGAGCAGCCGGTTGTTGTCGTCGTCGAACATCAACGTGCCTTCCATCGTCTTCCTGTAGCCAAACACTCCGCCCTCATATTTTGCTTTGACGACTTTGGGAGCCGGCTTAACGGGCGCTGCCGTCGCAGTTGGTTGCGGTTGCGGTTGCGGATCTGCTGAGCGCGGGCGCTGCGCGTAGGCGCCGGTAACCAATGCTCCCAGCAGGAGCAGAGTGGAAATGATTTTCATCGAATTCTCCTTAACTAATCAGAATTGATTTGCCCAAGCCGGCGCCTGGTAGAGAATCCACCAGAGCAACAACTGAACTCCGAGTATCACAAGACCAACAATCGTGCTTACGTAACAAACAGCGCGAGCCGAGTCGCCGTTGACCGCTCGCGAACGATAAGACCTAACTACGCCAACCGTGCCGAGCACCACGGCGCCGGGACAGAACAAAATGCCGA
>DATNDM010000402.1:0-5883 GCA_035553235.1 Pyrinomonadaceae bacterium
ACTGAAGTCGTATGGCCGCGCATTTTTTTGATAGAGGAGACTGATGTCATCCTGCGTCCACGCAGTCGTGGTCCATTTCTTTAACACGCCACCCGACCAAAATTCGGTGCGTGTAGTCAAGCCGGTCTGCCAGCCCGAAGTCGCAAAGAATTCTTTGTACTGAGTAGTGTTATCGGGCATCGTCACCTGCGTCGAAGATCCGTCAGCGGCAACAGCATACGTCGTCACTGCTTCATTATTGTCGTTCCAGTTATCCGCCCAATCCCTCCGTTCCGTGAAGCGCGGACATTCAGTCTGTCCGGCAGCCGAACTCACGTTATAAGAAACGTAGTTGCGCAGGTGGGTGTCGGCGGCATAGTTCTTAATGCGATTCACCTGGGCAAATGCGGCGTTGTACTCGAAGGTGAAATACGTGCCATCGTGAAGATTCACCTGCGTCAGCACCGTCGTGTAATTGCCGTTTGGGCCATTTACCGTGAGGCCACCACCGAACGCTGGCGCTACCCAAACCTGACCATAGCTGAATGTCGCCCAATCATGCGCGACTCCACCCCAGGTTTGCCGAATCGCCTGCAGGTTGTTGTCCGTGCCGTACACAAAAGTGACCAACCGGCCGAGCGTGTCAGTGATCGTCAACAAGTGACCGCTCGCCGAATTGTAAGTCGCTGAAATGTAGTTACCGTTGCGATCCTTGATTTCCGTACAGCGGTACTCGCTGTTAATGGTTACCGGCTCAAACTTAAACTGTGTGCCGCTAGTAGTTCGCACCAACAGCGCATTGCTGTTGCTCGCATCCAACTGCATGTAATTACTGTCCTGCGACTCGTAAATATTTGAAGTGCCCACCTGCCGCAACTCAACTCTGCCACCTGAGGATGTGACCATCATGTAGGCGTAAACGCCGGTCTGCGAATTAAAAAATCTCTGTTGCAAGGTAGGCAGGCCCAGACGAAAACCCGGAGCAGGAGTGCCGAGGTCCGCGTTGAACTTCATGTATGAGCCGTCTTTGGTCCAGACAAGTGAGTTGTATGAAAGAGTAAGGTTCACATCCAAACCAGCACGGCCCGGCAGACTCAATAACGGCACGCTCCAATTGAAGTTGCGCGAGCCCAGATCGACTCCGTCCTCGCCCGTTTCATTAATCGGTTTGCTGCGGGCCGTCGAAAAGTTCGGATCGTTTGGTGGGTAATAGCCGCCTCCGCCTCCGCCGCCTTGTGGATCACAATCTGCGCAAGGCAAGTTGGATTGAATTGGTGCCGAGGCTTTTGGTTGCTGTGGCGGCGTTCTTCGCGCCTCGTCCAGGTTTGGCAGGTTTGCGCCTGGGGCACCAGTCGTCGTCGGTGGAGGTGTGGCCGAGAAACTGCCGCCTGGGCCATTTCCGCCACTGCCGTATCCGGGCGTCTGAAAAGGCAGGGATTGGTTGGTTGAGCCGTGCAGTGCGGCAACTGCGGCCGCGGCATTGGCAACGCCACTACTCGAAACCTTTCCGGCGAGCGAAGCTGTTTGCCTCACACTATCAGCGACTGCTTTCGTGATGACGTTGACCGGGCCATAAGGCCGCGCCGTCCTCATTAAGCCGGCAATGCCGCTGACAATCGGCGCTGCTGCAGACGTGCCGGTCACGTTCCAATAACCGCCACCTCGTTGCGTTGTGAGGATGTTTGTTCCCGGTGCTGCCAACGTGACGCTGCGCGCGCCGTAGTTGGACCAACCGGCAAGCTGATCTGAGTTGTCAGTCGCTGCTACCGATATCAGATTCTTAAGATTGAAAGAAGCGGGATAGTATGGAGCAGTATCCAGATCGCGGCTCCCATTACCAGCCGAACACACAACCACGACATTGCGCCTGAGCGCTCGTTCAATCGCATCTCTGAGCGCCATCGACTGGCCGTTGGTTCCCCACGAAAGATTGATGACCTGGGCGCCATGCGCCACGGCGTAATCAATCGCCTCAACCGCGTCGGCGATGTCGCCGGTGCCCGTGTTATCGAGCACGCGAAGGCTCATCAGGCTGGCGCGCCACATCACGCCTGTCACTCCCGACGAATTGTTACCCTCGGCAGCGATAATGCCTGCCACGGCAGTGCCATGACCCTGCTCATCCTTGATTTCGCCAGTATCAGTTATGAAATCCCAGCCATGCGCATCATCACTCTCTACCGCGTTAGGATTGGTCCACTGATTATTCATCAAATCCGGATGTGTGAAATCGATGCCAGAATCGATCACTGCGACGATAGTTGCGGAGGAACCTGTTGTTGTTTGCCAGGCGGTAGTGGCATTGATATCTGAACCGAATTGTCCTCCACTCTGACCAGTGTTGCGTAAGGACCATTGTTCCTGGAATTGCGGATCGTTTGGAGTAAAATCTTCCTTCGCGATTAGAAAATTCGGCTCCGCAAATTCGACCTGCGGGTTCATCAGAAGCTCGAGTGCGGCATTCCATTCACGGCCTTTTGGCAATTGCAGTTTCTCAACGTCAGATTCGCCTTTGAGATCTTTCTTCATTCGAGCACCTTGTGTGGAGACGATCAGGTCTTTGACTAATTGGGATACTCCTGGGCGGAAGCGAATCAGCAACTCCCCTTCCCGATATGGAGCGGTCGGACGTTCCTGCATTTTGCCGGCCGAAGTTGGGCCAATGTGAGATCTCTCGGCAGCGGCAAAAGGAGCCCACGTCGAGCTAACCAACAGATACGAAAGAAACATCACAGCAGTGACACGCCGCTGCGAGCACAGAGAGTTATACAAAATGACCATTTTGGTTCTCCGTTAAGGCGACCAGTGAAGGCAAAGTTAGAGGAACCAACTTTGTCTCAACTATTCGGGCCAACGCCGTTGGCCGGATTGAAGAATCAGCGATTTGCTTCTAACTCGACGCGAGGTGTTGCAAGCACTCGAGCGAAAGCGAGGTTCGTTACGAGAAAACGGCGGCACTCTACTCCTGGAATCAAACGAATGTCAATGCAACGGTTGACGAAATCGTCCTGTTTAGATTTCTCTGTGCAACCTCTGTGTTCTCTGTGCCTCTGTGGTTGAGTAATTTTTGACAAATACTCACCACGGAGACACAGAGAACACAGAGGTTGCACAGAGAAGAAGCTCAAACTAAGACGCTACGGTTGACGAGGAACTTCAGCCATCTCACCAAAAGTTGTGATTAAATGTGGGTAGCGTCGATACCAACAATGGTCTGCAATCTCTTCAAGCGGCGCACAATAAAAGGAGCATCCATGTCCCTACTTCGCGCGAGCTTTTGTGTGTTCACTTTCGTGCTCTGCCTGCTGCTCATCGTTTCTCCCGCAACCACTCAGGAACCGCAGCCCGAAGCAAGCGCGCCGTACCGCGATCCAAGACTCCCGCTGCAACAGCGCGTTGACGATCTGATCTCGCGGATGACGCTTGAAGAGAAAGTGTCGCAGATGATGAATGCTGCGCCGGCAATTCCACGGCTCGGCATTCCGCAATACGACTGGTGGAACGAAGCTTTGCATGGCGTCGCGTTCTCAGGCATCGCGACCGTTTTTCCACAGGCCATCGGATTAGGAGCGACGTTCGATCCTCCACTCGTCAATCGCGTTGCAAATGTGATCTCGGATGAAGCGCGGGCCAAGTACCACGAAGCTCAACGACGCGGTAATAACAACCGTTTTTACGGTCTCACGTTCTGGTCGCCAAACATCAACATCTTTCGCGACCCGCGCTGGGGACGAGGACAGGAGACATACGGCGAAGATCCATACCTGACCAGTCGCCTCGGTGTTGCATTCGTTAAAGGACTCCAGGGCGACGACCCGAAGTATCTGAAAGTAGTTGCAACGCCGAAGCATTACGCCGTTCATTCTGGTCCAGAACCTGAGCGCCATCGCTTTGACGCTGCTGCAAGCGAACGCGACCTGCGTGAGACGTATTTCCCCGCCTTTCGCGCCACTGTGATGGAAGCTCGTGCTGCCTCAGTGATGTGTGCGTACAACCGCACGAACGGCGAACCGTGCTGCGCAAACACACATCTGCTCGGAGACTTGTTACGCGGCGAATGGGGCTTTGATGGTTATGTCGTTTCGGATTGCGGCGCAATCGACGACATTTACAAGCGCCACAAGTTCGTGCAGACGGCGGAGGAAGCCTCGGCGTTGGCCGTCAAGCGAGGAACCGATCTCGAATGCGGCGACAGTTATAAAGCACTCGTGAACTCTGTAAAGCAGGGTCTGATCTCAGAAGGCGAAATCGATCGTGCCTTGAAGCGATTGTTCGAAGCCCGCTTTCGGCTCGGGATGTTCGATCCACCGGAGTTGGTGCCGTATGCAAAGATCCCGTTCTCAGTAAACGATTCAGCCGAGCACCGTCAGCTGGCACTCGAGGCCGCACGCGAATCCATAGTTCTCCTGAAAAACGAAAACAACATTCTACCGCTGCGTAAAGATCTGAAGTCGATCGCCGTCATTGGACCAAACGCTGATAACGTGCAGGTCTTGCTTGGTAACTACAACGGTCAACCATCACGCGCAACTACACCACTCGCAGGCATTCGACAACACGTGTCGTCAGGAACAAAAGTGTTGTATGCGTTAGGAACGCCGCTCACGGAAATTTCGGCGATACCCGTGCCCGCTTCCGCTTTGCGCGGGCCGAATGGCGAACCCGGTCTGAAGGCCGAGTACTTTTCGAACAAGACACTCGAAGGTGCGCCTGTCGTAACTCGAGTAGATCGAGATGTGAATTTCGACTGGGGCATGTCAAATCCCGCGCCCGGCATTCCGAGCGATGATTTCTCCGCACGTTGGACCGGCAAGATCGTTGCGAACGAGAGCGGTAAATATCGCTTCGGCGCAATCGCCGACGACGGCGCGCGCGTGTACCTCGACGGCAAGCTGATCGCTGAGGATTGGACCGAACACGCGCCCGCAACTATCACGGGTGAAGTCACACTTGAGGCTGGCCGAAGCTACGACGTGAAGATGGAGTACTACGAGAGCAAGTTAGGCGCCGTTGCGAGACTCGTGTGGCAGCCTCCTGTAGTCAACACCGGTACACCTTATGCGGAAGCAGTTGATGCCGCCAAACAAGCAGACACGGTGGTGCTCGTGCTGGGTCTTTCTTCAAGTCTTGAAGGCGAAGAGATGAATGTTCGTGAGCCGGGTTTCCTCGGCGGAGATCGAGTGGATATCAATCTCCCTGCGCGTCAGCAGGGTTTGCTTGAAGCAGTGGCGGCGACGGGCAAACCGCTTGTGGTCGTGTTGTTGTCAGGAAGCGCACTCGCAGTTAACTGGGCCAACGAGCATGCCGCCGCGATTGTGCAGGCGTGGTATCCGGGCGAAGAAGGAGGAACCGCGATCGCGGATACGCTCTTTGGTGATTACAACCCGGCTGGCCGGCTGCCGGTTACGTTCTATAAATCGGTGGATCAGTTGCCACCGTTTGAGAACTACGCCATGGACGGAAGGACCTATCGGTTCTTCAAGGGCGAGCCCCTCTATCCATTTGGTCACGGGCTCAGCTACACGCAATTCAAATACTCGAGCTTCAGCGTTTCGTCGTCACGCATAGCAGCGGCAGACAAGCTGACCGTGAGCGCGACTGTGGAGAACGCGGGCACTCGGGCAGGCGAAGAGGTGGTCCAGCTTTATGTGACTGACGAAGCAGCATCGGTTCGAGTACCGATTCGATCGCTTGCCGGAATCGAGCGACTGTCTTTAAAGCCCGGCGAGCGGCGCGTCGTCCGGTTTACGATTGAGCCACGTCAACTCGCGGTGATTACGGACGGTGGCAGAACGGTCGTCGAACCAGGCGAGTTCACAGTGACGATTGGTGGAAAACAACCCGGCTTTGCAGGCACGGCCGACGCACGTACGACAGGTTACGTGCAAGGACACTTTTCAGTAA
>DATNDM010000403.1:0-9141 GCA_035553235.1 Pyrinomonadaceae bacterium
CCCGGACCAGCAGCAAAACGTTAATCAGGCAGGTAAATCGCCTTCGAATTCAAGACACCGCCATTAACCGGAGGCTTCCTCTGACTCTGCTGTCCTGAAGTTTGCGCCGGCGTGGTTGGCACGTTCGCAGCGGTCTCGTTGTTGGCGTTCGGCGTAGCCGGCTGAGCCGGCATAGCCTCACCTTCCTGCTGGACCGTATTCTGCTGAGCGTTTGGATCCTGCGGTTGCCCCGGCTGATTAACGTTTTGCTGCTGGTCCGGGTTTGCACCGGCAACGTTCCTGGGCGCATCCGGTTGCCGATCCGGCAGCACGAACGAGCTGAGAAACTTCTCTTCGAGCGCGTCGTCCTTCTTGTTGTTAAGCGAAACGATCGCGTAGAAACGTTTCCGCGTCACAAACGCGTTCACAGATCCATTCAAGTCGCCGATCGTCAGCTTATAAGATCTGCCGGTGTAACCGTGAAAAGGACGGCTGCTGACGAGCACCATCTTCGCCATTGTCTCTTTCGATCGGACCTTCGGCGGGAAGAAAGTCTTGAAGGCGTCGATGTAGGAATTGAAACGCGCAAACTCGGTGTACTGCGCCGGGTCGGATTTGATACCGCTCAGCGAGGTGATGGCGAGCACGGGGCCGGCGGACGATGTGGCCATGTAGAGCCGCGCCTTTATCTCCATTTTGTGATACGGGAATGTCGTTGACTCCGTGGTCGGGTTCTTCGGCATCAAGACAGTGAATTCTTCGTTTTCAGGACTAAGTGATTCCCATTCGGCCCAGACGACTGCGGCGGGTTTTTGAGCCTCGGCCACGACGGCGAATGCGGCGAGCAGAAGAACAGCAAGCATGAAATGTAAACGACGAGAATGCATGTCATTACCTCCTCAACTTTTTTGCGTGACCACGTGGAGAGTTGGTTCCGCGACTGTATTGCGCGGGCTGGGAGACTGTCAAGCGCGTTACTTTGCTCCTTTGCGCCTTTGCGGGAAACATTTTGTCTCGCAAAGTCGCAAAGACGCAAAGGTAATGCAAAGACTAACCTGAAGCAGTTTTTGATCGATCTATATCCACTAGCACTCGGCGCAGTATCTTTCCTGATGGCGACTTCGGAATTTTATCGACGAATTCAAGATGCCGGATTCGCTTGTGCGGCGCGACGCGCTCGGCAACGAATTCCATGATCGCCTCGGGTTCCGCCGGCTCGCGCAACACGATGATCCCCTTCGGCACCTCGCCCGCTTCGTCATCGGGATACGGAATCACCGCCGCATCAGCGACGCACGGGTGCGTCAGCAACACCGCTTCGAGTTCTGCCGGCGGCACCTGAAAACCTTTGTACTTGATCAACTCCTTCGCACGATCGACGATGAAGAAGTGTCCGTCTTCATCGAAGTAGCCGATGTCTCCGGTGTGTAGCCAGTTCTCGACGTCGATCGTGCGTGCGGTTGCTTCCGCGTTGTTCAGATAACCGCGCATGACCTGCGGCCCGCGCACACAGACTTCGCCTCGCTCGCCGGGTCCGAGCGGCGCGCCCGTTTCGAGATCGACGATCTTGCATTCCGTGTTCGGCGCCGGCACGCCAACCGAGCCAAACTTGACGGGCCACGGCGGCGCGGGCGATGAGTGCGTAACGGGGCTGGTCTCAGTCAATCCATATCCCTGGCGCACACTGCAACCAAGGCGGTCCATGCACGCGCGCGTTAAAGCCTCGCCGAGTGGCGCGGCGCCGGAGAAGATCGTGTGAAGTTTGGGCAAGTTGTAATTGTCGACGACAGGATGCTTGCTGAGCGCGAGAACGATCGGCGGCACCAAATGCGCGAGTGTTACTTCGTAGTCCTGCGCTGCTTGCAGAAAACCCTCGAGGTCGAAGCGCGGCATCATCACGATCGTGGCGCCGCTGTAGATTCCCATGTTCAAAACCACGACGAGACCGTAGATGTGAAACAGTGGCAACACGCCGATGAGGGTGTCGGTGTCGTAGAAGTAACAGAGTCCTTCCATCTGGCGGATGTTCGCGACGAGGTTGCGATGTGTGAGCATCACGCCTTTCGGTAATCCCGTTGTTCCGCTCGAGTACGGAAGCGTGATCAGATCTTTGCGTGGATCGATCTCGACTTGCTCTGCGCGACCGTTATCGACAAGCAATTCGTCGAACGACGTGGCGCCAGGCAGCGAGCCGAACACGAACACGTCTTCAACGCTGCCTCGCTGTCCAGCTTCCAAAACCTTTTCTGCGCATGAGGGCACCGTCACGAGAAACCGCGCACCCGAGTCTCGCAGTTGATGGCCCACTTCAAAACGCGTGTAAAGCGGGTTGATTGGTGTCACGATTCCGCCTAGAGTCGCAACGGCGTGAAACGCGATGGCATACTCCGGACAGTTTGGGCTCAGGATGCCGCAGACGTCGCCCTTCTTGAAACCACGCTGCGAAAGATTGTAGGCCGCAATACTGATCGCATCAGCGAGCTGTTGATACGTAAACGTGCGGCCGGTCGGGCCGTCGATCAGCGCGGGCTTGTCGCCGAGCTCGCGGGCGCGGTGCAGGACGAATGGCGTGAGCGCAGTTTCAGGTATGGAGATGTCGGGATATGGTCCTTTAATGATCATGAATACTCTTACGGGATTTCAGGATTTTGCAGGATTTACAGGATAACAGCATAATCAACGCTCTGAAAAGAGAAACGAAATGCCTGAAACCGAGAATCGCCCCCTCAACATAATCTGCCTGGCCACGTATTTCAAAGGCGCCGATTTCATTCGCGAGTGCAAAGCGCACGGCTGTCGCGTGATTCTGGTCACGAAAGAGAAGGTGCTCAAAGAAGACTGGCCCCGCGAGAGTCTCGACGACCTCATCGCCGTTCCCAACGATGCTGGACCAGCGCTTTTCATCGACCTGCTGGCATTTCTCGCGCGACAGATGAAGATCGATCGAGTGGTGGCGCTCGAGGAGTTCGACGTTGTGACGGCGGCGCTGATGCGGGAGCATTTGTGCCTGCCGGGTTTGAGTAGTTCGGGCGCGAAGGTGTTTCGCGACAAGTTGTCGATGGCCGTTCACAGCCGCCGTGCGGGGATCGATGTGCCCGAATTTGTGCCGCTCGTGAACGTGGAGGAAGTTGACGAGTATATGCGGCGAGTGGCTGGGCCGTGGGTGATCAAGCCGCGTTCCGACGTGTCTGCGATTGGCATTCGCAAGGTGAGTGAACCTGAGGAAGTGCGACGCGCGATGCTCGAGATGAATGAGCGTCCGAACCTGCGCGAGCGTGCGTCATATTATGTGCTCGCGCGTTTTGTGGCAGGCGAGGTGTTTCACGTCGATTCGGTCGTGAATGATGGGCGGGTCGTGTTTGCGGGCACGAATCAATACGGGCGGCCGCCGATGCAGGTGGCCCACCAGGGCGGCGCTTATGTTTCGCGCACGTTGGAGCGAGGGTCGGCTGATGAGAAGACGTTGCTCGCGACCAATAAAAAGCTTGTGCGGGCGCTGGGATTGGAGCGCGGCGCGACGCACGCGGAGTTTATCAAGAGCGATGCCGATAGGAAGTTTTACTTTCTCGAGATAGCGGCGCGTGTCGGCGGTGCGTACATTTCAGACGTGCTTGAAGCTGCATCCGGCGTCAATCTCTGGCGCGAGTGGGCCAGGCTCGAGATCGCTAATGGAAAAGGACCATCGAAGATCACGCCCTCGCGGAAAGAGTACGCGGGGATAATCTTGTCCCTTGCCAAACAAGAATCACCTGACACTTCAGCCTACGCAGACGAAGAGATCATCTATCGCGTCAAGAAAAAACATCATGCCGGCCTGATCGTCCGTTCGCCACGACTCGAACGCGTCAACGAACTACTCGACGACTACGGCCGCCGTTTCGTCGAAGACTTCGTCGCCGTCGCGCCCCCACCCGAAAGACCGGAGTAGCCACAAAAGGCACAAGGAAGAACACAAAAGCACAAAAGATAGGACCAAGTCCTTTTGTGCTTTATGTGATCTGCTGTGTGCTTTTTGTGATCTTATCGTTTGGCCGAAGATTGTTGTGAACTAGTCGGTTGCAGGTATTTGTCCAGCCAATCTAATACAGTGTGGTACCAGAGCTGTGAGTTCTGTGGCTTCAGGACCCAGTGGCCTTCGTCGGGAAAGGTCAGAAACTTCGAGTCGATCCCTTTGCGCTGCACAGCGGTGAACAGTTGCATGCCTTCACCGAGCGGCACGCGATAGTCCAACTCACTGTGAATGATCAGTATCGGCGTGTTGAAGTTCTGCACGAAGCGATGCGGTGACCAGCGCGTGTACAGCGTTGGGTTGGCCCACGGCGTTCCTTTGAACTCCCACTCCGGAAACCAGAGCTCTTCAGTCGAGCCGTACATGCTTTCGAGGTTGTAAACACCGTCGTGCGAGACGAGCACCTTAAACCGAAAGCGCGGATCGTTGTTGTGACCGAGGATCCAGTTCACCATGTAACCACCGTAACTCGCGCCCGCCGCGCCGACGCGATTGCGATCGAGGAACGAGTTGCGACTCAGCACGTCCGCAACGCCGTTCATGATGTCGACATAAGCCTTGCCGCCCCAATCGCCGCTGATCTCATTCACGAACTGCTGACCGTAGCCGGTCGAGCCGCGCGGGTTCGGCGTAAACACGACGTAACCGGCATTCGCAAACACTTCCGGGTTCCAGCGATAACCCCAATTGTCGCTCCACGCGCCCTGCGGTCCACCATGAATCAAGACCAGCAACGGATACTTCCGGCTCGGATCGAAATTGTTCGGCTTCACGATATAACCGTGAATCTTCTTGCCAACCGCGCCGGTCCACTCGATCTCTTCCGCCGGTTTCAGCTTCGCGGCGGCCATCAACTGCGCATTCGCGGAACTCAAAGCCGTCACGCCGCTGCCATCGATGTTCGCCCGATAAATCTCAGCCGGAGATGCCATCGAGCTCGCTGCAAACACGAACGACCGGCCGTCAGGTGTGATGTGCACGTTCGACGCGAACACATTCGGCAGCACTTTCTGCGGTACGCCGCCGCTGATCGGAATCCTGAAGATCGGTTCTTTCCCGCGATCGCCAGCCGTGAAATAGACCGTATTTCCATCAGGCGAAACTACGACGTCGTCCACTTGCAAATCGAAGTTCTTCGTCAACTCGACACTCGTTCCCGTAGCACGGTTGTAAGCCATCAGGCGCCAGCGATCCGCTTCGAAGCCAGGCGTCGCCTGCGAGCGATACAGGATGAACTTGCCGTCGCGCGTGTAGACAGGACTCGCATCATAGCCGTGGTTGCGCATAGTGATATTCTTTGCTGGACCACCTGCGACGGGCGCGACGTAGATGTCACTGTTCGTTGAGATCGCTTCGACTTTATCAGGATTGCGGAGGTATGCGATCTCGGTCGAGTCAGGCGAGAAGGCGTAGTCGACACCCGATGCGGCCGCATAAGGCGGCGAATCGAAGTCGCCGGGCGTCACATCGCGCGCCGTGCCGCCTTTGCTCGAGATGACGAACACGTGCGTGCGTTTGACGTCGCGCCACTCGTCCCAATGTTTGTAGAGCAGTCGCGTGATGATGTGGGCCTTGACCTTGCTGCTTTCCGCTTGCTCGTCTCGTTTCTTGTTGCAATCGTCGTTGTCGCAATCGGGATAGACGTCTGACGTGAAGGCAATCCACTTGCCGTCAGGCGACCAGACGGGCGCGGCGGCGTCGGTTGAGATCTTCGTGATCTGATCTTTGTGGTCGCCATCACTATCCATCACCCAGACCTGTTTGCCGGTCGTGTAAGCGATCTTCTTGCCGTCGGGCGACCAGCGCGGCGCGGTCGACGATTTGTCACCGGAGGTCAACGCCTTCATTCCGCCGCCGTCGATCGACACCACATAGATCTGTGTGACGACGCGATTGGCGTCGAGATTGACGTCGCCGATCGTGAACGCGACGTGTTTTCCGTCAGGCGAGACCTGCGGGTCGCCGACGCGGCGGACCTTGAGCAGGTCTTCAATCGTGTAGGTTCGGTTTTGGGCCGCGGCGAGCGAGCAGAGAACGAGTAACAGAACGGCAGAAACAGCAACGAAACGCTTCATGGAATTTCCTCGGGCAATGAATTTTTTGTGGTGCCTTGACTTGAATTTCCCTGCGTCACTCTGCGTATCCTTCGCGGCCTCTGCGTTGAAAACAGGCCTTGACGCAGAGAACGCAAAGATACGCAGAGAACCGGAGAGATAAGTTTTCAAATTAGGGCACCGCCGAATTTTTGAATCGATTGGGAAAGCATGAGTATTATGCCATAGGAACGCGGATAAACGCGGATCGCCAAACCGGATCTTATGATTAGACGCGTCATTGTTGCTCTGGTGAGACTGGCGCTGCGGATTTACTTTCAGCGCATCGAAGTCACGGGTGTCGAACACGTGCCGCCCGACACGCCCGTCATCTTTGTGCTCAATCACCCGAACGCGCTCGTGGATCCGGTGTTCCTGCTGTGCCTGGCGCCGCGCGACGTCTCATTTCTTGCCAAAGCCCCGCTCTTCCGCATGCCCGTAATCGGTTATCTCGTGAAGCAACTCGATTCGCTGCCAGTCTACCGGCATCAGGACGAAGGGGCTGATGTAGCGAGAAACCAGGAAACGTTCATCGCCGCTCGAAAACTGCTCGCGCGCGGCGGTACGATCGGGATCTGTCCTGAAGGCGTGTCGCACGACGACCCTGGTTTGAAACCGATCAAAACGGGCGCGGCGCGAATCTCACTCGCCGCCGTCTCGACTGGCGAAGTGAAGAATCTCAAGATCGTTCCTGCCGGTCTCTATTACACGTCAAAAACTAGGTTCCGCAGCGACGCGCTCCTCTACTTCGGAAATCCGATCGACGTCGAACCAGTAACACTCGATGCCGACGGCGCACCGCCGCGCGACGCTGTGCGTCATTTGTCGAACCAGATCGAAAAAGCACTGCGCGAAGTGATCCTCGACGCGAAACAGGAAGAAGACCTACAAACAACCGCCCGTGCCGAACGGATCTTCTCGTCTGCCTCGAACGACGGCGAAGCCGAGAGTCTCAAAGACGAACTGCGTTTGCAGCAGCGCTTCATCAAGGCTTATCCGATCGTACAACGAAGTCAGCCCGAGAGACTGCGCCGGCTCGAAACGAGAATGATGCGTTTCGAGGAAGAGTTGAACCAGGCCGGCGTCGATCCGGAGGAACTCTCACCACCGGGCTCCACGTTGCGCGTGTTTGCCGCCATTGTGCGCCGCTCGCTGCTGTTTGTGTTGATGCTTGGACCAGCGCTCATCGGCACGATCACGCATTACCCGGCTTACAAACTCGGCGGCTTTCTCGCGACGAGGTTCTCGCGCGACTCAGACGACGTGATCTCCACCATCAAGATCATCTCCGCGATGTTGTTGTTTCCACTGACGTGGATCGTTCTGGCAGTTGTTGCCTACGTGTATTCCGGATGGTTGCCGGCCGTCCTCACAGTGTTAGTGATTCCGGTTTGCGGTTACGTCGCGATCGTCTTCTTCGAAGAGTTGGATAAATCGATAGCGGGGCTGCGAGTGTTGATGTTCTTCCTGGTGAGGAGGAGATTTTTTGTTCGACTCCTGGCAGAACGAAACGCGATAAAAAACGAGATCATTGCGCTTGGCAAAGATATTCCGACTGCCACTGAGTAGATTGAATGTGAGCAAGCGCGGTATTAAAAGGAAAGCAGTTAAGCGCGAACCGAGTTATTTATTTCTTCCGCGCCTTGCCACTCTTCTTCGAGGTCTTGCTGCCGCCCGTTGAGCGCTTCTTCGCAGTGCTGCGACCGCCACCACGACCACCGCCACTCACCGATCTTCCCTTGCGACCTTCACTGGTTAGCTTTCCGGCGTCCATTAACTGCTCGTAAGCTCCGCGAACAACATTGCGAGCGACCTTGAGCGTGTTTGCGAGTTCACGTTCGCTTGGCAGTAATTGGCCAGCAGCAAGCTCACCTGCATCGATCAAGTCATTGAGTTGTTCCCGAATCTGCCGGGTCATGGATTCCGGTCTCTTTCGGTTGACACGAACATTGAGTCTCGAAGCCATCGTTAACTCCCTTCAGTATGGTTCCAAATTGTGGGGGTTCGATAGGGATTCTATGCACCGACCATAGGAGTGTCAAACAGTTTTCTTTCCAATATGAAAAGGTTAGACCACCGTGAGATTGTCGTGATAGTGAGAATCAGCGAACAGGCGTAGTTAGACCATGCTTCCGCAGGATCTCCAGAGTACGGTCCAACGGCAGTGCTTCGACCGTTTTGCCTCTGCCGGTGGTCGTGGTGGCCCTGAATAACGAGTTGTAGATTGCTTCTTCGGTTGCTTCAATGACGGCGAGGAAGAGGGGCGATACGTCATCGTTTCCGAGTGTTTTGACGGAGCGAGGCGCGTTTCGTTCGTTTTGGCTGAGTGATCTGATGCGGACGTCGGTGGCCGTTGAGAAGGCGATGGCGTAGTCGCCGCTGCCGTTGCTGCCGGCGGCGCCGGTCCTCGCGAGGCCCATCATCGCCCGGGCGGCGAGGCGGTTGAGGTTGCGGGCGTCGAGCGGCGCGTCGGTCGCGATGACGATGATTATCGAGCCGTCGGGCTGGTTTTGCTTCTCAGTCGCTCTTTCGGCGAGTTCGTCCTTTAAATAATAGCGACCCAACTCGCGTCCGACCGGAGCGCCGTTGATGGTCAACACTCCGCCGAAGTTTGACTGCACCAAAACCCCCAGCGTGAAACCGCCAAGCCGCGCCGGCAGTTTGCGCGAGGAAGTACCGATGCCCCCTTTGAAGCCGAACGCGACAGTGCCCGTGCCCGCACCGACCGAGCCTTCCGCCACAGCACCGCCTTTCGCGTTCCTAATTGCTGAAAAGACATCATCGCGGGCAATGTGACGCCCGCGAATGTCGTTCAAATAACCGTCGTTCGTCTCAGCGACGAGTGGATTGATCGACTGGACGTCTTCGTTTCCGGGCAACGCGAGCATGTAGTCGATCAGGAAGTCGGCAACGCGCGGGACGCTGAGTGTCGAGGTCAGCAGTATCGGTGTTTCGATTTCGCCCAGTTCGTTGACTTGTGTTGAACCAGCGAGTTTGCCAAAGCCGTTTCCGACAAAGACTGCGCCGGGTACTTTTTCGCGAAAAAGATTGCCGCCGTGC
>DATNDM010000404.1:0-3311 GCA_035553235.1 Pyrinomonadaceae bacterium
TCGAATGGAAGATGCTCGGCATCGGCGCGCTGGTTGGCGTTGGTCTGATTCTGCTCGATACGGTACTCGGCGCGGCGAAGAAACTGCGCATCCCACCGCTAGCAGTAGGCATCGGTATTTACCTGCCGATGTCTGCGACGTTTGCGGTCGTAGTCGGCGCTGTGTTGTCTGAGTGGTACACGCGGCGCGCACTCAAAACCCCAAATCCTGACCGGGCTGAGCGGCTCGGAACGCTGGTCGCTTCCGGATTGATCGTCGGCGAGAGTCTGTGGGGTGTGATCAACGCGGGCCTGATCGTCGGTCTATCAAACGATGCACCGCTCGGACTCGTGCCTGAAACGTTCGCCCCTGGCCCATGGCTCGGCGTGTTGGCATTTATCGGCATCATAGTCTGGCTATACTCGTGGATGCTGAGTCGCGCGCGCACGGCGCCACCAGCGTAATTGATTTTGGAACGGCTGTGCCTCAAAACTGGGAATGGCAACTTGGATCGGGTCAGTACAGGGAGCGGTAGCGACCTGGTCCCTTTTAGCATTTCGTAACGTCTGACTCCCATCGTTTGACCAGGTCGCTACCGCTCCCTGTACTGACCCGATCCAAGCTGATTTTAGATTTTGAGGCAAAGCTATTTGGAACAGTCGGTTCGCATTGAGAGTCTAATCCTCGCCAATTACAGGATGAGATTATGAAGTTAACTCTGACCTCCCTCGCGTTGCTCACGATCTTCATCAGCCCGCGTTTAGCGATGGCGTGCAGTTGTGCCGGCAGCCCATCCGTGTGTGGCTCGTTTGCTGCCGCGCAGGCAGTGTTGGTCGGCACGGTTTCACGAGTGGAGTATGAATTCGCTAAGTCAGACGACGGCAAGGAATTTGTTAGTGGTCAGACTGCTTACGTTCAGGTCGACGAGTCGTTCAAAGGTGTGAAAGCGAGCGAGATGATCTTCCGCTCATATGGCACCTCCTGCGATCCGGAATACAAAGAAGGTCAACGATGGCTCTTCTACGCGTACTTCAACAAGGAGAACAAAGCATGGCAAATTCACGCCTGCGATCGCAGCACACTGATCGAACATGCAGCTGACGATTTATTGTACCTGCGCAACCTACCTGCCTCGGCACAGAAGACACGCCTTTCCGGTGAAATCCGTAAGAACCTGTACGAACCACTGATGGGCATAAAGGTCAGGGTGAGCGATGGACGCAAGGTTTATGAGACGTTCACCGACAAAAACGGCGTCTATGAATTTGTCGGGCTGCCGGCCGGAACATATTCGATTGAACCTGAAATCCCGTCGACGTTGAAACTTGAATTTCCAATCCCGGCGGGACGAGTTGAGCTCAACAAACGTGGCCGTGAGCAGGTTATTTTGGACGAAAGAAGCTGTGGCGGCATCAGTTTCTATTTCAATGAAAACACCTCCGTCAGCGGCAAGGTTTTTGGGGCCGATGGACGTTTACTCAAAGACGTCTGTGTGCGACTGAAGTCGAAGGACAATCCGAACGACCGGAGCTATCTGACGAGCTGCACTAAGCGTGACGGGAGTTTCAAGATTGATGAGATCCCTCTCGGCGACTATTTTCTCGTCGCGAACGAAGAGAACAAGATCACGGGTTCCGAACCATTCCCGACCGTTTATTATCCGGGCGTGTTCGAGAAGGACAAGGCGACGATCGTGACCGTGGCACGTGGGGACCAGCAAGTCGACATGGACATTCATGTCCCGTCTGAACAATCGACGAAAGCTGTCGAAGGCAGGCTGTTGTATGAAGATGGCCGTCCGGTTGTGAATGAAGTCGTGGACTTCAAGGAAGAAGGATCTGAGAACACAGCCGCTCAAACACTGACGGATAATGAGGGTCGTTTCAACTTCCGGATTCTCGAAGGCCTCAAAGGATCTCTCCGAGGGTACATCACGGCCTATCGCGGAAAGTTCGCGAACTGTCCGAAGGTCGATAAGTTGATTAAGTCGGATTACGCCTTCCTCGATATTTCAACGAACGTGATCAAGCTGGAAATAAACCAGGATTACGGAGATCTCGAACTCAAACTCCCCGTTCCATATTGCGTGAAAGCAAAGAGCTCACAATAACAATGAAATCACACATCATCAGCGCGTTCCTTTCGCTCCTCATCAATCTGCGTAATCTGTGGATGAGTTCTTTCATTGACAATCGAACGCGAAACTAATAAGTTCCCCGCGCTCTCAAAGCTCTTCAAAATTTGTTCGAGGAAAGGAAGCCTCTCAATGGCAGTTCAGGTTCTCATTGGTGATCAAAAAGGTCCCCTACCCATTAAGGCTCAATTCATGGCTCCCGGCGACATGCCGATGTATCTGGAAGTTACAGGCTCGGTTTGGACGCAGACTGCAAACCAGATGATTGGGATCCAGGTATCCGTCGATGGCAACGTGGTTGGGACAGCGAATATTTTTTCGAATGCCGCCAGCACTCACCGTAACGTCGTACCCCGGTACTTCCCGATTAAATTAAATCAGGGGTCACATACGGTTGAACTCACGCTTGCTCCAAATACGACGACGACCTCAGACTTCAACGACTTTTTCAACGCAGTGCTGCATTACTAACTAACATCTCCTCATTAGCCTCACACTCGTTTTTCATTTCTAGTTTTCTGCAAGCAAGCGCGGAGGCCCGACCCTCCGCGCTGAATCTACGTTTGTGACTTTGTGCTTTTTTGTGGCTAAATCTTTTGGTGCCGATCAGCATCGACGACCTGCGACGATTCACGGTCGCGCGGAATTTCCCGAAACCAACAACACTCAAGCGCGCGCTGCAACGCATGGGCTTCGTGCAGGCCGATCCGATTCGCGCTCCGGCACGCGCACAGGATCTGATCCTGCGTCAGCGCGTGAGAGATTATCGGGCCGGCGATCTCGAGCGTCGTTACACATCACTCGATATCGAGGAAGACTTCTTCGTCAACTACGGTTACGTAACACGATCCCTTCAGTCGCTGATGCATCCGCGGTCCAATTCCCGCGTGCCTGCCGACAACATCACGTTGCCCTGGCTTCCCGGCCAAAAAAGAAAAGCGAAACTGCTGCTCGACTATGTGCGCGAGCGCGGCGCCGTTCACCCGCGTGAAGTCGACGAACACTTCGCACACGGCACGGTCAAAAACTACTGGGGCGGCTCTTCAAACGCGACGACACATCTGCTCGACGCCATGCACTACGCCGGACTGCTCCGCATCGTGCGTCGGGAGAAAGGCATTCGCATTTACGCCGAACACATGCACGAGCCGGTCCCTCGCACGGCCGCGGAACGGCGGGCGCGGATGGATGCTCTCGC
>DATNDM010000405.1:0-6319 GCA_035553235.1 Pyrinomonadaceae bacterium
TTGTTCCCAAAGTCACACGCGAATTAACGAAGATGAAGCGCACGTTGCGCGAAGTCTTCAATCTCGACAAACTGCGCCCCGGCCAGGCCGAAGTTATTCGTTCCGTTCTCGAAGGCGAAAACACGCTCGCGATCATGCCGACCGGAGCAGGGAAGTCGCTCTGTTACCAGCTTCCGGCGCTGCACATCCCCGGCACCACTGTCATCGTTTCGCCCCTCATCTCGTTGATGAAGGATCAGGTCGATAAGCTGGAAGACGCCGGTCTCGAAGCTTCACAACTGAACAGCGCGCTCACCACGCAAGAGCACGCTGAAAATCTCGAGCAAATAAAAACTGAGAACAGCGACTTCATCTTCGTCACGCCCGAGCGATTCACGACAGCCGAATTCCTCGCCGACTTGCGCAAGCAAACAATCGACTTCGTCGTGATCGATGAAGCGCACTGCATTTCGGAGTGGGGACACGACTTTCGGCCTGCTTATCTCTCGCTCGGTTCGGCCGTGAAGTCACTAGGTTCGCCCCCGGTGCTTGCGTTGACGGCAACCGCGACGCCTGAAGTGACTGCCGATATCGAGAAGCAGTTGGACATCGGAAAACTGCGCGTGATCAGAACCGGTATCTACCGTCCGAATCTCCATCTCGAAGTGAAGCGGGTTACAAACGAGCGCGAGAAACACGAAGAGTTGATGAACGTGTTGCGCGAGCATGATGGCGCGGGAATCATCTACTGCGCGACCGTCAAGACAGTCGACGCACTCACTGACTGGCTGAAGAGTTTCGACTTCAAGATCGAGAAGTATCACGGGCGCATGAAGGCGAGCGATCGCAAGCAAAACCAGGATGCGTTCATGGCCGGTGAACTGAAAGCAATCGTGGCGACGAATGCTTTTGGAATGGGCATCGACAAACCTGACATTCGTTATGTAGTTCACTATCAAATGCCCGGTTCGCTTGAAGCGTATTACCAGGAAGCCGGGCGCGCCGGACGTGACGGTGAAGCGGCGTTGTGTTCTCTGTTTTATCAACTCGACGATCGCCGCACGCAACAATTTTTTCTGGGCGGTAAGCATCCGAAATTCGACGACATCCTCGCCGTCTACCAGGCAATGGAAACGCTCCCCGATGATGCTGTAGCACTTTCGACGTTGCAGGAACACGCGAATACAGTGGCGCAGGGAAAGGTCCGCGTGGTGCTGTCGCTGCTGAAGGAAATGAAACTGGTGAAGGAGCTGCGCGGTGGCAGGTTCCGTTTGTTGCGCAGAGATGTGAAGCGCGCGGAGTTGGAAGCGCTGTCTCGATTGTCAGAACAGAAGACTGAGAAAGACAAAGAAAAGTTGGAGCGAATGATGCAGTACGGGCAAAGCGCGCGGTGTCGCTGGCGTTTGTTGCACGACTATTTCGGAGAAGAGATGGAGGAGGAGCGCTGCGGCACGTGTGATAACTGCCTTCATCCTTTGGAAGAACAGATCCTCGTCGCTCAGAGATCTTCACCGGCAAGACAGATCGATGGACATACTTGATGCGCTGCAGTGGCCGGCGATGGTGGTGACGGTCGTCGCCGCGTGGATGGTTGGCTCGCAGAAAAAGTTCAAGCGCAACTGGGGATTCTGGCTGTTCCTTTTGAGCAACGTGCTGTGGATCGTCTGGGGCGTGCACGATCACGCCTACGCGCTCATCTTCCTCCAACTCTGTCTCGCGTTCCTAAACATCCGCGGCGCCGTAAAGAACCGAACGCAGTAAGGCTGGTCACGAATGCCCTCTTCTCTGTGCAACCTCTGTGTTCTCTGTGTCTTTGTGGTGAATCAATTCTGAGCAAAACACACCACGGAGACACAGAGAAGGACTTGAGTCTCACCTACGTGCGACGGGAGGCGCCGCGATTTCATTGATTAAGACCTTGCCATGATCAACCGTGACCGCATCCGCCTGTTTGAGCAAACCATACGAGGTGCCGTTAACGATCAACTCATCGTTGCGGATCACGACATCGGCATCGCGGCATGGTGTGAAACGATAGGACTGTTCGCTCGCGCCTCCGACCTTCTCCGGCGGCGTAACGCTCGTGCGATAACAATCGGTGACTACCACGGTATGACCGCCGACCGTCGCCTCGACACGCCCGAGCAGCAAGTTATTCTACCGGCTGCAAGCCGAACACGCCATAACCAATCCGCAGATTATCAAACCGACTTGTTTTCGCCACATAGGTCGCTTTAGTTAACAGTTAGAAGTCGCACGGGGACTTGAGAGCCGGCACCTTCGGCGGGACTCGATCAACGAACTTGATTGACTGTCGTCGCAGATCAGCGACGGCTGCTTCAACTTGTTCGGGCGTCATGCCCACACCCGCCTGAAAGAACACCCAGTCAATGTCTTCCTCATACCTGCGCATCTCCTTCGCCGCGATCATGCCGTCGCGAATAAACCAGAGATTGAAGTTGATCGACATCGTGTCTTCCGGATAGTACTCGCCACCATGCTCGACGAATAATTTGCCATCGATGAAATACGTGACCTTGCCGCCGCTGACCTGAGTAACAAGCGTATGCCAGCCGCCCTGGTTGCCGTTCATCGTTTTGAACACGTTGTCTTTCTTCCAGTTTGGCTCGGGACTGAACGTCTCCCACGTGGTCGAGTAGAGTGTTGGACCATCAATGCCCCAACCGCCGTTCGGCAAGTACTCCCAATCCAACTCGCTGTAATCGGGATCCATCGGAGCTTTCAGCGGGCTAATCGTGTAGAAACTTTGCACGAGCTGATCTCCGTCTGGTCCAGCAATCGGCGCATCGGAAAAGCGAACGCGAGCGGCGTAAGTGCCTTCGAAGAATTTGCGTTGCTGGCAGATCTGCGTCTGCGTCGTATTCTCGGGCGTGCCGTCAGTCGAGGACGTCATGCGCAGAATCCGGTTCTTTGAATTACCCGGATCTTTCAGCAGCGTAACGTTTGTGTCTAACCACTTCGCGCCGGGCACGCCGGGCCACCCGGGAACGGTGCGAACGATCCAGCCGTTCTTCTTCAGTTGACGTTGATTGGTGTAGTTGAAGTCGTCGAAGAGAATCGGGGTCAGCGGCCGCTTGCTTTGCGCCGTGGCGACGGGGATGCTGAGCGTTGCTGCAATCATCAGTATGATTGCGCATAATGAAGCGACAAATAGTTTGTGTTTCGTGTGCATTTTGTGCCCTTTTGTGGCTAATCCTAATCTATGACTGATATTAAAAGCACGACTGACGCCCAACAAGCGTTTCTTTTCGATCTCGACGGCACGCTGATCGACAGCGTTTACCAACACGTGCTGGCGTGGCGCGAGGCGCTCGAAGCCGGCGGCATTCATCTCGCCGTGTGGCGCATTCATCGACAGATTGGCATGAGCGGCGGTCTCTTCGTCAACGCGTTGGCGCGCGAGACGGGCCGCACTGTTTCACCCGAAGAAGCTGAGCGCATTCATGACGTGCACGGCGAGGCGTTCAAGCGCTACGCGTCGCAAGTGCGAGCGCTGCCTGGCGCGCAGGAGTTGTTGGCGTATCTGACTAAAGCCGGCGTGCCGTGGGCCATTGCGACGAGCGGGCGCCGTGAGAGTGCGAAGCTGTCGCTTCATCTGCTCGGAGTCGGTGAGGATATTCCGATGGTCACGCGCGACATGGTGCGTCATGCGAAACCCGATCCGGATCTATTTCTGGCGGCCGCTGAACAACTCGGCGTGCCGATCGAAAACTCAGTCGTGATCGGCGACAGCATTTGGGATCTACTGGCCGCCCGACGCGCCCGCGCCCTCAGTGTCGGAGTGCTTTCCGGCGGCTACGGCCGCGAAGAACTCGAACGCGCCGGCGCGTATCGTGTTTACAACGACCCCGCCGATCTCCTGCGACACCTGGATGAAGTTGGTGTTCGCAGTGCCGAGTAAACAAGGATCATAAAATCGTTGACACCGGCCCCGAATCTGTTACTATATCGGCGCGCGATATAGTTGAATAATTCTGAGATCAATCTGTGAAGGTACCCACCCGCAGACCAGAGGAGTTTCTGCCCCTGACTCCGGCCATGTTCCACATTCTGTTGGCGCTGGCTGATAAAGAGCGTCATGGCTATCACATCATGCGTGAAGTCGATGAACGCACCAATGGCAACGTAAAGCTGGGCCCAGGCACACTCTACGGCTCGATCAAGCGCATGATGGCTGATGGCTTGATCGAGGAGCTCGAAGAGCGTCCGGATCCTGAGCTCGACGACGAGCGGCGGCGGTATTACCGGCTCACTGATTTTGGCTTTCGTGTGGCCAGTGCGGAGGCGCAACGTTTGGAGCAGATGGTGAGATCCGCGCGGGCGAAGAAACTGTTACCACGGACCAAGGCAGGTTGATGAATAAGAATTTGAGCACGGAGGCGAAGTACTTTGTTTGGATCTACTCGATCCTGCTACTCGCCTATCCGAGAGAGTTTCGGCGCGAGTACGGACCGGAGATGGTTCGGTTGGTCCTTGACTGTCAGCGAGACGCTGACGCGGTATCAGCACGCAGGCGATTGTGGCTGCGCACCTTTTTCGATCTTGTTCGGACGGCGCCGCGTGAACGCCTTAACAACTTGAGACAGGAGAACAAGCTTATGCGAAAGCTTCACCCAAACCTCGTCGCGATCGGCGGCTGTGTTTTATTGATCCTGGCGGCAATGCTGTTGCTCAACTACGGCAGATCTCATCAAGTCCCATCGATTCTCCTCTTCGGCCACGTGCTCGACGCCGTTGTATTCACAGGTGTTGTGGGAAATGTGATTGTGTTCCTGCTCGTAAAGCTGACCAGGTTAAGACCGCTGCGCGTCGCATTCTGGACTTTCCTGATCGTGACTCTTGTCCCGGCTCTCGCGCTCACTCTGATCGCCGGCGCGGATCCGAAGATCAATGCCCCAAGGGTGGTCGTTGGTTATGTTGTGAGTTTCATGTTTTGGTACGGTCTTCACTGGCTCTGGTCAAACAAGCTGAAAGCCTCTGAAACGGCGTAACCAACTAAACTTCGTTAGTTGAATTCAGCCACAAACAAGCACAAAAAGCTCAAATAAGCAGAACCTATTGAGCTTTTGTGCTTTTTGGGGCTAAAAGATCAAATACGCGTGCAGAGACTTCGATACTCACGCGCATAGTAGCGTCCGTATAACATCCGCGGCTAAGATGCTCAGCCGATGAAGCAGCTGACGAACTGGCGACCGCCTGCCCACTGGATGCGCATCACTACGATCGATATGCACACCGGCGGTGAGCCGCTGCGCGTGATCGTAGATGGTCTGCCGCCGATCGAGGGAGGAACGGTGCTCGAAAAAAGGCGATACTTTCGCGAGCACTACGATCACCTGCGCACGGGTTTGATGTGGGAACCACGCGGCCATGCGGACATGTATGGTGCGGTCATCAGTCCTTCGACTGACGCCGACTTCGATGTGTTTTTTCTGCACAACGAGGGCTACAGCACGATGTGCGGGCACGCGATCATCGCGCTTACGAAGTTAGTGGTCGAGACACGACTCGTCGAGAAGCACGACATTACTTTCAACGTACCGGCGGGTAGGATTCTAGCGCGTGCGTCGGTGACAAACGGCGAAGTGACTGGCGCTTCATTTCGGAATGTGCCGTCGTTTCTTTACCTCCGCGATCAGCATGTGGCTGTTGAAGGAATCGGCCCGGTCGAGTTTGATGTCGCGTATGGCGGTGCGTTCTACGCGTTCGTCAACGCGGAGTCAGTCGGGCTCGAACTCACACCTAAACACGTCGACCGCGTCATCGATTACGGGCGCCGAATCAAACGTGCAGTGATGAATCAGTTCTCAATCAAGCATCCATTTGAAGACGAGTTGAGTTTTCTTTATGGCACGATCTTCACGGCGCCGCCGCTCGATCCGGTACATCACAGTCGTAACGCCTGCATCTTCGCTGAAGGCGAGCTTGATAGATCGGCAACGGGCAGCGGCGTGAGCGCGCGTGCGGCCTTGCACTTTGCAAAAGGCGAGCTGGGTTTGAATGAGCGTGTGACGATTGAGAGTATTCTTGACAGTACGATGTCGGTCGAGGTCGTTGAGGTGACGAAGTTCGGACCTTACGACGCCGTTATTCCCGAAGTAAGCGGAACGGCCTCGATCACCGGCCGCAACGAGTTTTACTTCGATCCCGCCGATCCGTTCCGAAACGGATTCATCTTCCGATAGAAGCTTTGCCTCAAAAGTCCCTACAGTATGGATTTCTCTGTGCAACCTCTGTGTTCTCTGTGTCTCTGTGGTTGTATTTTCGAACAATTCTTAACCACAGAGGCACAGAGAACACAGAGATTGCACAGAGAAGA
>DATNDM010000406.1:0-3453 GCA_035553235.1 Pyrinomonadaceae bacterium
GGATCGAGTGAGAGATTGAACTGGTCTTCCCAACGAAACTCAAAACGCGCTTTCGACAACGCATTGTCGCGATACTGCGCGCCCGGATGTCCCTTCGCCAGGTCCGCCGCGTGCGCCGCCAGCTTGTAAGCAATGACGCCGTCTTTCACGTCCTTCTTGTTCGGCAAACCGAGATGCTCTTTGGGCGTCACGTAACACAGCATCGCCGTCCCGAACCAGCCAATCATCGCCGCGCCGATCGCCGACGTGATGTGATCGTAGCCGGGCGCGATGTCAGTCGTGAGTGGACCAAGCGTGTAGAACGGTGCTTCCTCGCACGTCTCGAGCTGCTTGTCCATGTTCTCTTTGATCAAGTGCATCGGCACATGGCCCGGCCCTTCGATCATCACCTGGCAATCACGCTCCCACGCGATCTTCGTCAACTCGCCGAGCGTTTCCAACTCCGCAAACTGCGCTTCATCATTCGCATCCGCAATCGATCCCGGACGCAGCCCATCACCTAACGAGAACGAAACGTCGTAAGCCGCCATGATCTCGCAGATCTCACGAAAGCGCGTGTAGAGAAAACTCTCTTCGTGATGGGCCAAACACCACTTTGCCATGATCGATCCACCTCGACTGACGATTCCCGTCGTGCGTCGGGCAGTTAACGGAATGTAAGCGAGACGCACGCCGGCGTGTATCGTGAAGTAATCAACGCCCTGCTCCGCTTGCTCGATCAGCGTGTCGCGAAAGATCTCCCACGTCAGATCCTCAGCTTTGCCGCCGACTTTTTCGAGAGCCTGGTAAATCGGCACCGTTCCGATCGGCACCGGCGAATTGCGAATGATCCACTCGCGCGTGGCGTGAATGTTTTTGCCGGTGGAGAGATCCATCACCGTGTCTGAACCGCAACGAATGGACCAGCGCATCTTGTCGACTTCCTCTTCGATTGACGAAGCGACCGCTGAGTTTCCGATGTTCGCATTGATCTTAACGAGGAAATTGCGACCGATGATCATCGGCTCCGACTCCGGATGGTTGATGTTTGCCGGAATGATCGCGCGCCCACGCGCGACTTCGGAACGCACGAATTCGGGCGTCACAAACTGCGGAATCGCCGCGCCAAACGATTGCCCGGGGTGTTGATGCAACAACGAGTCGCGCGGCGCATCACCGCCCTCCCACGCGGCTTCACGCCCGAGGTTCTCGCGAATCGCGATGAACTCCATCTCGGGCGTGATGATGCCGCGACGCGCATAATGAAGCTGCGTCACACACGCCCGGGTTTCGCCCGCAACACGCCGCCGCGACGAATCGTCGGAAAGTCTTCCAGCCGGCCAACGTCTTTCACGCGCGCACGTTTCACCGCGTCAAACGTGAGATAACCATCGTCAATCGGCTGCGCTTCGCGTCCCGCATACTCTTCAACGTCGCCGCGGGCCGCGATCCACTCGCGTCGCAGTGGCGGCAGTCCTTCGCGAACATTGCAATCCACGGCGGGATCGCCCCACGGACCGCTCGTGTCGTAAACCCGAACCGGCGGATTCGCAACCAGCGTGTTGTCGAAATTTCGCGTCTGGCTCTGCGAGATCTCGCGAAATGGAACTCGCACGCCAGGCAGTTCACCGTCGATGTAAACGCGTCGCGAGTTTGGCAAAGAAGTGGTTTCGGACGTTTCAGTCAGTTTGATTCCTGCGCTCATATGAACATTCTCCGATCGGTATGGATGTAGTCTATAATCTCGGGCGCTGTAATCCAACCCAACCTTCTCCCGGAGTAACATATGCAGAATCGACGAGTAGTCGCCCTGGTACTGATCGTTTCGCTGCTTTCGCTGTCTGTAGCCGCTCAGAATGGCGGCGACGATCTGTTGAGCCGTATTCGCAAAGAAGCGATGGAGCGCTCGCAGATCATGAAGACCATGCACATGTTTACCGACGTTTATGGACCACGGCTAACCGGTTCGCCGAACCACAAAGCCGCAGCCGACTGGGCCGTCAAACAGATGACCGCGTGGGGGCTCGAGAATGCGCACCTCGAACCGTGGGACTTCAAGCATCCGGGTTGGCTGAACGAACGCTTGACCGCGCATCTGATCTCGCCGGTGAAAGATCCGCTCGTGTGCGAAGTGCTGGCGTGGACGCCGAGCACGAAGGGAACCGTGCAGGCGGGCGCGTTTCAGTTAGTCCTGCCGGAGCGTCCGACGCAGGAACAGCTCACGATGGTCCTGAACAATAACAAAGCAAAAGTGCGTGGGAAGATCGTACTCGTTGGCAAGCCGGCGGTGATCCCTGTGAATCTGAATCCGCCGGCGAAGCGGCTGTCAGACGAGCAGGCGCAGCAACGCTATGGACCAAACGCGCGACCATTCAACTTTCCAACTCCTTCGCCGACGCCAACGCCCGCGCCGAATGCACCGAAACCGTTGACGAATCGGCAGGTCGACGAACAGCTCGACACGTTCTTGAAAGAGAACGGCGCTTTAGTTCGTGTGAATGATGCTGGTCGTGAGTTTCGGCAGATCCGTGCATTTAACAACCGGACGTTCGACGTTAACGCGGTGGTCCCAACAGTCGTCATGAGCAATGAAGACTTCGGACGCATCAGTCGCATTCTGGACGACGGAACGCCCGTCGTACTGGAGTTCAATATCGTCAATCACGTCTATCCTGAAGGCGCGACGTCGTACAACACGGTCGCCGAGATCCGCGGCAGCGATAAGGCTGACGAAGTAATTATGCTCGGTGGTCATCTCGATTCGTGGCACGCCGCCACCGGCGCGACCGATAACGCGATCGGCTGCGCGATCATGATGGAAGCGGCCCGCATTCTGAAGACACTCGGCGTCAAGCCGCGACGCACGATTCGCGTTGCGCTGTGGAGTGGCGAAGAAGAGGGCCTGCTCGGTTCTCAGGCTTATGTGAAAGAGCATTTCGGCTCGTTCGAAGAGCAAAAGCCGGGGTTCGAAAAGTTTGGCGGTTATTTCAATATCGACTCGGGCACGGGGCGCGTTCGTGGCGCGGGCGTGTTTGGACCACCCGAAACAGCCAACATCCTGCGCGACATTCTCGCGCCTTTCAAAGACGACGGTGTTGTCGGCGCATCGGCAACGCGCAGCCGCCGACTCGGCGGTTCTGACAACACGTCGTTCAATCAGGCTGGTCTGCCCGGCATCGGCATGGGCCAGGATCCGATTGAGTATCAAACGAACACGTGGCATACGAACCTCGATACTTATGAACGAATCCTCGAAGACGACGTGAAGAAGGATGCGATGGTGGTTGCATGGGCTGTTTACCAGCTCGCGATGCGCGACGATTTGTTACCGCGATTTTCGAAGAGCGACATGCCGCCAAAACCGCCCGAGGAAAATCCGCAACCTGCACCGCGACCAACGCGTACAGACTCGCGCACAAGTAATTCGACAGGCAGAGGACGGTAAGTAATTTGGCAATCAGTCGCCGTCAATTC